>JAABSQ010000203.1 GCA_011390315.1 Desulfobacteraceae bacterium | reverse complement strand
CCCCTTCGGCCACATGGCCGTCCTTCAGGTTCAAGACCGCCACATCTTCAGGACGCATTTCTCCGTAATCGATCCCGCTGGGGCTGATGGCCATCTGCTTTGCGGCCCGGTCCGCCGCACTGAGATTTCCGCCGGTGCCGGAGGTCAGCCCGGCGGCGACCATCTTTTTTCCGAATTCGACCACCGCAATCCGTTCCGTCTCAAGAATCATGTGTACCTCTTTCGAGTTTCAGTTTAGAAAACCTCGTGCTGCCATCGATTCAATCCTTCTCTTCGATCAGATTGGCCAGTATTAACCCGTAAAACCCGCCGCCGGAGGTCGCCTGGTACTGCCATCCCAGATGGGCGTGACATCCGGCGCACAGGGCAAACCGCCAGCTGTACCCGGTGAACCAGGTGAACTCCAGGGTCGGTTGGCCGGCGTTGGCACACCCCTCGGCTACGGAAAAGCAGCCGATTTCGAACACCAGACCGGCAGGATTGTTGAACACATGGCGATGCCGTCCGTGCATCTCAAACCGATATCGGGTCTCGGTGACCTTGTGGCCGCAGGATTTGCATCGAATGGCTTTTCCGTCTTCATCCTCGTCCGAAGTCTTTTCTTCATCCTCGATTTTGTCCAGCGTCTCCAGCTTCTTGTCGTCCACCACCTGGAAGGCCTTCAGCGGGCCGCCGGCAGGGGCGGATAGGGTGTGGATGCTCGGCATATTAATGACTCCTTTCTTCCCCCGGCTGTTCATCGGTTGATCATAGCATTGTCCCCCGGTCAATGACAAAACTTAAATACAAACGTAAAAACGGGTGAAGGAATTTCAATCTTTGCTTGATATTTTAATCGCCTATTGTGTATACTCGCAGAATTAAATAGGAAAATGTATTTTGTGATGACTGTTTTCATTCACGGACGCCCGTTTTCAACCAACATCTTTCATACCAGGAGGTATTAACATGAAAAAATCCCTTACGGGGCTGGCCCTCTTGATGATCCTCGCGCTGCTCATACCGGCCTTGGCCTTCGGCGCCAAATGGTGGCTCCTGGGAACCGTTAAAGGAGTGAATACCCAAGAAACCGTGGTGGCGCTGCGGCTGGTGCCCCGGGGAGAACCCGATGAAAATTTCGTGGTGGAAACCTCCGCCAACAAGTTCGGTCAGTACGCCTTCTCCGACCCGGAAACAGGGCTCCCCCCCGCCGCCTATCGGTTGGTCGTGTATGTTCAATTCAACAAGGTCATGGAGGTGAGGCTGGACGGGATCAAACCCCACGGCAGGGTGCCGCCGATCACCCTGAAATTCTGAGCGAGTCGGGGCGGCCCCCCGCCGCCCCGGTTCAAATAATTCACGTAAGCTAATGGTTGAGCCCTCAACCTTTCACCAATCTATTTTCAACATTTTTTCCGCTCCCAAAATTCCTTACACCTGTGAATCAAGGCAAAAACATTCAGAGCATCGGAAAGGCATGTTCCCGGTTCTGAATAGACCGGATTTTACATAACTTTTGCTTTGATCCGCAATCGGCTTGGGGTATTCTTTTCCTGGATCCACAAACAGCAATCGAATTTGTTTTTTCATTTGGCGGGACTCAGCAGGTCCCAAGGGGGAATCGAAATGAAACGACCCAGAGCCCGTATTCTGGTGGTGGAGGACGACCCGGCCATTCTGGGCGGCCTCCTGGATGTGCTGGTTTTCAACGGATTTCAGGCCGAAGGCGCCGAAGACGGAGGAGAAGGATTTCAAAAGGCGCTTGAGGAATCCCATGACTTAATTATTCTGGATGTGATGCTTCCCACGATGGACGGATTCACCATCTGCCGCAAAATCCGGGAACAGAAGCCCGGGCAGGGGATCATGATGCTGACCGCCAAGGGCGCGGAGGACGACATCGTCACCGGGTTCAACGCAGGAGCCGACGATTATGTCAGCAAACCCTTTTCACTTCGGGAACTGATGGTGCGGGTGGAAGCGATCCTGCGTCGAACCGGCCGAATGGTGGGAGAAGAAACCATTGAACTCGGAGAAATCCGATTCGACGGCAAAACCCTTACGGCGAACTCTAAAGACAGGTCGGTGGAATTGACCCGGCGGGAGATGGACATCATCGCCTATCTGCACCGGCGCCGGGACCGCATCGTCTCCAAAAAGGCGCTGCTCACCGATGTCTGGGGATATGCCGACGCCGACATCGAAACCCGCACCGTGGATATTCATGTGCTCAAACTTCGAAAAAAGATCGCCGGCCTGATCGGCGACACCCCCCTGATCACCACCATCCGGGGTGAGGGATATCGGCTGGAGCCGAATGCATGAAGCACCTCGGACGCCTGATTCTGATCTTCTGCCTGGCACTCTCCGTGCCCCTGGCCTATTTCGTCCGGCACACCTACCGAAGCCTGGCGCAGGAGGAGGCGGCCCAGCTTCGGTTCTTTGCCGAAACCCTGTTCGATGAAATGGAGCGGGAGCTCGCCTTGCTGGTGCGGCAGGAAGAAGAGCGTGCGGTGGACGAGTACAATTATTTCTACCAGCCGGCGGAAACCCCGGTTCGCTCTCCCCTTTCCCGGCCTCCGGCCGCCCCTTACATCCTCGGTTATTTTCAGAACAACCCGGACGGCTCCTTTCAGACCCCCCTGGCGGAGCGGGGCAAAACGGTCGGGTCGGAATTCGATTCCCTGATCGGTCAGCTTCAGGCGGTCAACCGGATATTCAATCAAAAGCGGTCGGCGGCCGATGTCTTCGAGGTCCAGCCCATGATCCCGCCCCCGCAACCGGGTCCTCCCCGGGAGGAGACCGCCGGTTTTGCGGACCGATACCTTCGAACCGCCAAATCCAAGGTCCAGAAAGAATACCTGGGCCGGGAACAGAAGCGGACCGAAGAGATCACGGTCGGCCAGGCCCTCAACCTGGCCCAGCAGGACACCGCCGTTTTGCAGGAAAAAACGGAAGCAGGCAAATTCGAAAGCCGGGCCGGAACGCCCCCGGCTTCGGCCCCGTCCGTCCCCCTTTCCGACCGAAGGGCTCGGCAAAGCACTTCAATTGATGATTGGACGGATGGATCGGCCATGACACCCGAGGTTCAGCAGGAAGCGGCGGAAATTCTATCTTCAGCCCCGAGCCCGCCATCCGAACCGGGGAGGCTTCAGGCCGAAATCGACCCCATGCAGTCGGTCTTCATCGACGAGGACCGGATTCTGGTTTTCCGCCGCATCGCCCTCGGCAACCAGATCTTCCGCCAGGGCCTGGTCCTGCGCACCGACGCCTTTTTGAATCACCTGGCCGAGGCTCATTTCCGGTCTCAGCCCCTGGCCCGATTTACCCATCTCGGCCTTCGGTCGCTTCATGACGGCCGCACCGCGGCTTCCGTCAAAGCGGGAACCCCCGCCCCCTCCTCGAAATTCACCCTGGACCATGTCTTTCCCCGGCCGTTTTCCTTTCTGCGGGCCCGACTCACCTGCCAGGAAATCCCCGAATCCGCCGGTAGGCAGACCCTCAATATCATGATCGCGGTCCTGGCCGGCATCATGCTGCTGGGGTTTTTCGCCATCCACCGAAGTGCGGCGACGGTGGCGGAGTTGTCGGAACGACGGTCCAAATTCGTCTCCTCGGTCACCCATGAACTGAAAACCCCCCTCACCAATATCCGCATGTACATCGAAATGCTGGAGCAGGGCATCGCCGCTACCCCCGAACGGGAGCAGGAGTATTTCCGAATTCTGGGGGCGGAAAGCGGACGGCTCTCCCGGTTGATCAACAACATCCTCGAATTTTCCAAACTCGAGAAAAAACAGCTCCACTTCAATTGGGCCACCGGGGATTTCGAGGAGGTGATTCGGGAAGTACGGATGATCATGGAAGGCGCTCTGGCGAAAGCGGGATTTCAGCTGCGGGTGGTTCGGGAAGAGATTCCCCCGGTTCGATACGACCGGGAAATGATGATTCAGGTGCTGGTCAATCTGATCGAAAACAGCATGAAGTTCGGGAAGGCGGCCGATGCCCGGGAGATCACGATTCGCATCGGCGCCGAGGGTAAATGGGCCCTGATCGGGGTTTCCGACCGGGGACCCGGGATACCGCGAAAATCCCTCAAGAAAATCTTTGACGACTTTTACCGGGTGGAGAACGCCCTGGTCCGGGCCACTCAAGGCACCGGCATCGGGCTGGCCTTTGTCAAGAAGGTCATCACCGCAATGGATGGGAAGGTCTCCGCCGAAAACAATGAGGGGACCGGCTGCACCGTCAAACTGTTTCTCCCCCTTTCCCCTTAAAGCGCTCAGAAAAAGGCCGGTCGGCGAATATTCGGCAGGCGACGCCTCTTTATAACAGCGGCAGAAGCGACCGGAAAAAGAGAAACATCACCCCGATGGAAAGGCCGATGACGATCAACGCCTGTTTTCGCGCAAGCCCCAGGTGTCGGGTCATGCCGGTGCCGATCAGCCACCACTTCCAGGGTTCGGTGATCCAGAGAAAAAAGGGAACCCAGGATGCGAGCAGGGTGACTCCCGCCGACAGCGCGTAGACGGTGAAGAACCGTTCGTAGCTCACCCGTCTGCCCGCCATCATGACCAGAATCATGTAACCAACGGCCGAGGCGATGAAGACCATTCCCACGGCATTGACGAAGAGAATTCCTCCCGCTATCGACAGGGTCTCTCCCGTTCCCATGAGGCTGCCGCCGGTGAAAAGAAGGCTGGAAACGATCAGAAACATCAGCGGTTGGAACATGCCCGTTCCCGGATGCAATTCACTGTAAAACCGGCGGGGCTCCGCCAACACCCCGGAGAGGGTCCGAAAATAGAATCCGAGGGTAAAACTTTCCTTCTCATCCATGATCCGATTCTCGGCTACCATAATCCCACCTTGAAACCGATGCCCAGCACCATCATGCAAAGAGTCAGGAAAAAATAGAACCGACGCTCTCCTTGACGGGTGAAGTAGATTTTTCCGTTTTTGAACAGGATCGACTTCCGACCGTCCCGGAACGGCGTATCCTCATGATGCGAATGATGTTCGAACATATCGCGAGCTCCGTTTCAATATATGTGCCCGGAACGGCCCAGAGCCGCTCCGGGTGGTTTTCCATCCGTTTCCGGAGGCGCCTTCATAAGATCAGCCCCCGGCTCCCATCTGGTTCTCAGAAAGTGGGAAGATCTCCGAATCCCCGCCAGATCCAGTAGACAGCGGTGATGCCCAGAAGGAGGAGGTTGGCGATAATCCAGAGGGGAACGCCCACTCTCAGGAAATCCTTGGGCTCGAGATAACCGCTGGCGTAAACGATGGCATTGGGCGGCGTCCCGATGATCAAACAATAGGCGAACGAAGAGGCGATGGCCGTCGACATGGCCATGAAGGGCAGAAAGGTAGTGCCCGGATGGACCAGCCCCGCCAGGTTCAAGGCGATGGGGCCCACCGCCGCCGCGGCCGGACCGTCGGCCATCAGATTGGTCATGACGGCGGTGAGACCGTTGGAGGTGAGCAACAGCGGCAGACCCGAGTTCATTCCGAGAGGAGCCAGCAAATCGAGAGCCGAGCGGGCCATCCAGTAGGCGGCTCCGGTACTGTCGAGCACCCGGCCGAAGATGATGGCGCCGGCATAGAGCCAGACCACGCCCCAGTCGACCTTCTCCTGGTAATCCCGCCAGTTGACCACGCCGGCCAGCATATAGGCCACCGCGCCCGCCACCGCAATGACGCCGATACCGAGCCGAACCGGATAGATCCCCATCTGATAGAAACCTTTTTCGGTGAACCATCCGAACACCATGACGACAAAGATGCCGAGCGCCCACTTCTGATTTCGGCTCCATCCCCCCATTTTTACGATCTCGGATCTCAGATGATCCATGGCCGGAGCCAACGAC
>JAABSQ010000202.1 GCA_011390315.1 Desulfobacteraceae bacterium | reverse complement strand
TGAGAGAGACGAACCGATTTGAGATGCTCACCGGGGACGCGCACAACTGGATCTATCGGGGACAGATTATTCAGACCAACAAAAAAGTGGAAGTGGAGGCCGTCATCACCCGCATTGAAGAAGGCGATTCCCCGGCCCTGTATGCGAACGGCTACCTCAAGGTGGACGGACTGTATATCTACCAAATGGAAAATTTTGCGATTCGGCTGGTTCCCATCCGATCCGCTGGTTGATACCCATGCACTATTCCAATGTCTATATCGATTCCATCGGCTATGAACTTCCGCCCAACGTGGTCTCTTCCCGAGATCTGGAAACCCGCCTGGCGCCGCTTTATCAAAAGCTTCGTCTCAAGGAGGGGCAACTGGAGGCGATCACCGGCATTTTTGAACGACGGTTCTGGGACCCGGGATACAAGGTGTCTCAGGGGGCGACAGCCGCCGGTCGAAAAGCGATGGCGGATTCCCGCATTTCCCCCGACGACATCGGCATGCTGATTTTCGGCGGGGTCTGCCGGGACAACCTCGAACCGGCCACCGCCTGTTCGGTGGCGGACGGCCTGGGCCTGGGGGATCGAACCCAGATTTACGACGTCTCCAACGCCTGCCTGGGGGTGATCAACGGAATGATTCAGACGGCCAATGCCATTGAGCTGGGGCAGATTCGGGCCGGCCTGGTGGTTTCCTGCGAAACCGCCCGGGAGGTGGTGGATATCACCATCAACCGCCTCCTGGAGAACCCGAATATGGATCTCTTCAAGGATACGGTGGCCACCTTGACCGGCGGTTCCGGCGCGGTGGCGGTGCTGCTGACCGACCGGAGCCTCTCGGAACGGGGCCATCGCCTGGTCGGCGGGGTGACCCGAAACGCCTCCCGGTTTCACGGGCTCTGCCTCTGGGGCCCGGATGCGGGTTGCGCGGTGAACGGTGTGCAGGTCATGAAAACCGATTCGGTCAGCGTCCTCAAAAACGGGGTCCGGTTGGCCGCAGACACCTACCGGGATTTTATGGCTTCCCTGGCCTGGCCTTCGAATAAACCCGACAAGATCATCTGCCATCAGGTGGGGGCCTCCCATCAGAAAACGATTCTGGAGTCCATCGGCATTCCCAAAGAAAAAGATTTCACCACCTTTCAGTTTCTCGGAAACATCGGCACCGTTTCTCTGCCGATCACCGCCGCCATCGCCGATGAGCGGGAATTTCTCGAACCGGGAGACAGGGTCGGCTTTTTCGGCATCGGCAGCGGTTTGAACTGCATTATGATGGGGGTGGAATGGTAGGCGATTTCCGTCGGCTGTATCCGTTTCAATCCCGTTTTTTGAACCTGGACGGACTGCGATACCACTATCTGGATGAGGGACAGGGCGAACCGATCGTGATGCTTCACGGCAATCCGACCTGGTCTTTTTATTTCAGAAACATGGTCCGGGGCCTTTCTTCGAATTACCGCTGCATCGTGCCGGATCATATGGGATGCGGACTCTCCGATAAGCCGGGAACCGACCGCTACGGATATCGACTGGAAGACCGGGCGGCGGATCTGGAAAAACTGGTGAATCACCTGGCTCTCGATCAAAAGATCAGCCTGATGGTCCATGACTGGGGCGGCATGATCGGAATGGTCTTCGCCCTGCGCCGTCCCGAGCGAATCCACCGCCTGATCATCACCAACACCGCCGGATTCTTCCCGCCGAAACAAAAGGGATTGCCATTTCGGTTATGGCTGATTCGACACCTTCGGCCCTTGGCGGTTCCGGCGGTCCTCGGACTCAATCTGTTTGCCCGGTCCGCTTTGTATATGGCCCCGAGAAAACCGCTGTCACCCGCGGTAAAGGCGGGGTTGATCGCGCCCTATGATTCCCCTCGACACCGAATCGCCACACTGAAATTCGTCCAGGATATACCGGTGGCAAAGGGAGATGCCAGCTATGACCTGGTGAAATGGGTCGATGAATGCCTGCACCGCCTGGCCCACCTCCCCATTCTGCTCCTGTGGGGGCGACACGATTTCGTCTTCGATACCGATTACCTGGCCGAGTGGCGGAGACGGTTTCCCCTGGCCGAATCCCGGCTGTTTTCCGACGGCGGCCATTATCTGCTGGAGGACCAACCCGAAGCCGTTCTTGGGAAAGTCAAAGACTTCTTGAAAAAACATCCGTCCTGATGTAGTAAAGGGCCTTAAAATCTGATGACCCAGCAGCCTCCCTTCAAGGTATCTTATGGATAATATAAAACAGAATCGACATATTGACGACGCAGAAGAAAAAGATCAACCGGCCGAGGAAGAAACCCGCGAACCCGTAGAAGAGACGATCTTCGAACCGCACCCATCGGAGGATTCGCCGGCGGAGGAAAGCGCGCCGGATGAGACTCCCATATCAGCGCCTTTTTCGCCGGGGGCTCCGGAACCTGAAACTGCGGACACTCACCCCCCCAAATTTACCGCCGGCGCCTCCTCTTCGCGCGTCGTCAATATCGCCTTTCGATTAAGGGAGATGGCCGAACGGCAGCCCCACAAGCGGGCGGTGGTTTATCCGGCCGGGTGGGACGAAAACGGTCGTGTGGCCTATACCCATCTCACCTTTTTGCAGCTCGACCGGGAGTCCGACTGTCTGGCCCACGGACTCGAATCCATCGGAATAAAGCAGGGCGCCCGAACCATTCTGATGGTGAACCCCAGCCTCGAATTTTTCGCCCTTACCTTCGCCCTGTTCAAGGTGGGCGCCGTCCCGGTGATCGTCGACCCGGGCATGGGCCTCAAACGGATGGTCCAATGCCTCAAGGAGAGTATGCCCGAGGCGTTTATCGGTATCCCCAAAGCCCATCTCCTGAAATGGATCTATGCCGGGTATTTTCGAACGGTCCGCACCTGGGTGACGGTGGGCCGGCGCTGGATGTGGGGCGGGTATACTCTGGATCGAATCCACAAGACGCCTTGGAAACCCTATCCCCTGGCCGAAACCCGGGAGGATGAAACGGCGGCCATCCTGTTCACCACCGGCAGCACCGGTCCGGCCAAAGGCGCGGTCTACACCCATGGTATTTTCGATGCCCAGGTGCGGATTATCGGGGAGTATTTCGGCATCGGTCCCGACGAGGTGGATTTGCCCACCTTTCCGCTTTTTTCCCTGTTCGACCCGGCCCTGGGTATGACCGCGGTGATTCCGGACATGGACCCCACCCGCCCCGCCGACGTCAACCCGGAGCGGATCATAGAAGCGGTGCTGGACCAGGGGGTCACCAACATGTTCGCCTCTCCGGCCCTGCTGAACCGGGTGGGAGAATACGGCGCCACAGAAGAAATCCGGTTGCCCTCGCTCCGACGGGTGGTATCCGCCGGCGCACCGGTGATGCCCGACAACATCGATCAGTTTTCTCAACTTCTGAAAGAGGATGCGGAAATTTTTACGCCGTACGGCGCCACCGAAGCCATGCCGGTGCTGTGCATCGGAAGCAAAGAGATCCTGGGGGAAACACGCAAATTCAGCGAACGCGGGTACGGCATGTGCGTGGGCCGTCCGGTCGCCGGAATCGATGTTCGAATCATTCGAATTACCGATGATCCCATCGATGAATGGTCTGAGGATTTGGCCCTCGCCAACGGCGAAATCGGCGAAATAGTGGTCAAAGGAGATGTCGTGACCCGGCAGTATTTCGAGCGGCAGGAAGCCGACGCCCTGGCCAAGATTCCGGAGGGTGCAAGTGTATGGCACCGAATGGGCGATCTTGGCTGGCGCGACAACAAGGAACGGATCTGGTTTTGCGGGCGCAAATCCCACCGGGTGATCACCGAATCCGGGTCCCTGTTCACCGTTCCCTGCGAATCGATTTTCAACCGGCATCCGGCCGTCTTTCGCAGCGCCCTTGTGGGGATCGGTCAACCGCCCAAGCAAAAGCCGGTGATCTGCATCGAATTGAAAAACGGCGGACAGGGCATCGATCGAGAGGCGGTCAAACATGAACTGCTCAACACAGCCTCCAAGCATCCCATGACCGAAGACATCAAAACCATTCTGTTTCATAAGAAATTTCCGGTGGATGTCCGCCACAACTCCAAAATTTTTCGGGAACAACTGGCCCGATGGGCTCAATAGCCGACGGCAAGGTCCTTGTCACCGGCGGCGGCGGATTCCTCGGCGGCGCTATCGTCCGGAGACTGGCGGACCGGGGTGTTTCCGTCAGAAGCTTTTCCAGAAGCGCCTACCCGCAACTGGCGGATCTGGGGGTCGAGCAGGTTCAGGGGGATATCGCAGACCTTCGGGCGGTCAAAGACGCCTGTGAAGGCGTCGAACTGGTGTTTCACACGGCGGCCCTGCCCGGCGTATGGGGAGACTACGAGCGGTTTTACCGAACCAATACCCTCGGCGCCAGCCGCCTGATTCAGGCCTGCCGGGAAACCGGCGTGGCCCGATTGGTCCATACCAGTTCTCCCAGTGTGGTCTTTGACGGAACCGATATGGAAGGGGTGGATGAATCGGTTCCCTACCCGCCGCGCTACCATGCCCATTATCCTCGAACCAAGGCCCTGGCGGAGCAGGCGGTGAAGGAAGCGGCCCGAACAGGGCTTCCCGCCGTCATTCTGCGACCGCACCTGATCTGGGGACCGGGCGATCGACATCTGGCGCCGCGAATTCTGGAAAGAGCCGAAAGCCTTCGAATCGTCGGCCCCGGCAATAACCTGGTGGATACCATCTATATCGACAATGCCGCCGACGCCCATCTATCGGCGGCCGAAGCGCTCAAATCGAACCCCGATCTTTCGGGCCGAATTTATTTCATCAGCCAGGACAACCCCATTAACCTCTGGGAAATGGTCAACCATATCCTGGCCGCCGGCGACCCGAAAAATTTCCCACCGTACGGCCCGCACCATCGGGTCCGCCCTCGAATTTTTCTACCGATTTTTTCATCTCAAAGGCGAACCCCGCATGACCCGCTTCGTCGCGGACGAACTCGCCACCGCCCACTGGTTCGACATCAGCGCCGCAAAACGGGATTTGGGGTATCGGCCGACGGTATCCACCGAGCAGGGATTGCGCTTGCTAAGAGTGTGGCTTCAAAAGAGGCCCTATTGATTCCCAGTCCGTTGCGGAAAATGAAGCATATCTCCATCTATTCTTTGGAGAAAATTTTTTGCTCTGCGGATTTGGTATTATTTCTCTTGCCGAAATATGAAAATATGTTATTATGGAAAATAATCCCCTATAAGTAAAGTTATAATGTAATTGAATCCATATTTTGTGGAATCCGCCTCATGAACCCGGCAATACGGAGGTAAATCGATGAGCAGGTGTATTGGTTCTTCAAGTCCAAAAAAATGTATGAAAATGATCTGTATCACAATGTTAATCAGCCTCTTCTGGACGGTATCTTCATTGGCTGCCCCGACCATTTCGGCGATCAGTGACCAAACCATCGATGAAGATACTAACCTGACTGTCACTTTTTCAGTCGGTTCTGACGGAACCACCGGGGGGAACCGTGATTCATCTCCTTTTCCCTTTCCATTTCCTACTGCAAGATCTGCTCCCGAACGGACTACCCGAGCGGACAATACCATTTCGGTTACAGTCACGGCCAGTAACCATGTTCTTATTCCTGATAATGGAATAGCGCTTAATAAAAACGGCTCTACCTACACCCTGATCATTTCCCCGGCGCCCGAAAGATCAGGTCAGGCGACAATTTATATCACTGCGGATGACGGATCTTATTCCACGCAGGAAAGTTTCATATTGAGGGTCTTGGAGGTCAACGATGCACCTGTTGCCGATGCCCCGGATGATCAGGAAATGCTTGAAGACGGGATATTGGTTTTCGAGGGCGAAAAACAGCTGAAGGTTTCTGATGTGGACGATGAGGATGAGACTGATATCGTCCGGGTGACGGTTGGGGTTATGCACGGCATTTTGATTGTCGCCAATCAAAATGCTCCCGAAATTACCGGAAACAATACGGGCGATTTAATGTTGAGAGGAACAATAGCTCAAGTGAATGCAGCTCTTGACAAGCTGGAATACCGGCCCGATCCGAACTGGAACGGAGAAGACACCTTAACCCTCACCGTTACGGATAAACCGGGTACCGGCTCCGGTCCCACAACGCCTTTTCCCTTTCCCTTCCCCTTCCCGATCGGAGATACGGATAGTGGAGGCGGTGACACGGGTGATTCCAAATCGGATGCCGAT
>JAABSQ010000201.1 GCA_011390315.1 Desulfobacteraceae bacterium | reverse complement strand
CATGGCAAGATTGACCACTGCCCCCACAATTCTATGGCAATCAATCCTGAAATTCCACAAAAATTGATTAATACCGTTTTGCCGTTTCCACCCGATTTCCATCCACCTGAAGGCAAAAAATTCCATTGCATTCCCCCCCGACAAAATGTTAGTTTTTCAGTTTATCATCAATCACGGAGGTTTCCCATCAAAGGCATCGTCATCGCGGGGACGAGCAGCGGGAGCGGCAAGACCACCGTCACGTTGGGGCTGATGGCGGCCCTGAAGCGGCGGGGGCTCAAGGTCGCTCCGTTCAAGGTCGGACCCGATTTCATCGATCCCGGTCACCATGGCCGCATCACCGGTGTGCCGAGCCGCAATCTCGACGGTTGGATGCTCCCCCGGGAATACAACCTGGCCTGCTTTCGAAACGCCGCCCAAGGTGCGGATATCGCCGTGGTCGAGGGCGTCATGGGGCTGTTCGACGGGTACGACGGCAAGAGCGAGGCCGGCTCCACGGCCCAGATGGCCAAATGGCTCGGCCTGCCGGTGGTTCTGATGGCGGACGCCCGGAGCATGGCCCGAAGCGCCGCCGCGCTGGTGCAGGGCTTTGAAAATTTCGATCCGGACCTCTCCTTCTGCGGGGTCGTTTTCAACCAATTGGGAAGCCCCCGACATCTCGCCTATTTAAAGGAAGCCTTGGAAGATCACGTTCGAATGGAATGCCTGGGCGGCCTGCTTCGGGAAGAAGCCATCGCCATTCCCGAACGCCACCTGGGGCTGGTGACCGAAGACGAACACGGCCTTTCCCCCGATGCGGTCGACCGGCTGGCGGACCGGATCGAAGAGCGGATCGATCTGGACGATCTTTTGACCCGCCTGCCGGACATAGACCCGAACCCAGACATCGATCCATACCCGACAGCGCAAACCGATTTCAACCGCGGCGCCCCTTCTTCCGGCGTCCGCATCGGCGTGGCCCGGGACAAAGCCTTCTGCTTTTATTACCCCGACAATTTCGACATCCTGCGATCCGCCGGCGCCGAACTCGTCTTTTTCTCCCCCATGGAGACCCGAACCCTGCCTCCGAATCTCGACGGCCTCTATTTCGGCGGCGGATACCCCGAACTCTTCGCCCGGCCCTTATCCGAAAATGAATCCCTGCGCCGGGAGATTCTAAGCAGGAGCCGCGACGGTATGCCCATCTATGCCGAATGCGGCGGATTCATGTATCTCGGCAGCCGAATTCAGGACACCGACCACCGAACTTTCCCCATGTGCGGGTGCTTCCCCTTCACCACCACCATGTTCACCCGACTCAAATCCCTCGGATACCGGGAAGTCGCCCTCACCGCAGAAACCCTGCTCGGCCCGGCCGGGACCCGCATTCGGGGCCATGAGTTCCATTATTCGGGGATTCAGGAAGCACCGGAAAACGATCAGGTGGAAACGGTCTACGCCGTCTCCGACCGCCTGGGCGCCGGCACGCTGGCCACCGGATACCGGGTCCGCCGGACCCTGGGCAGCTACATTCACCTCCATTTCGGAAGCCGACCGAAGGCCGCCGAGCATTTTGTCGCCGTTTGCCGCAGATTCCGGCGGGAAAGGAAAACCGCATCATGAAACCCGACGACATCGAAGCCCTCAGTTTCAAGATTATCGATCAGGAAGCCGGAGAACACGACTTCACCCCCGAAAAATGGGCCGTGGTCCGGCGGATGATTCATACCTCCGCCGATTTCGAATACATGAACACCGTCCGGTTTTACCCCGACGCCATTCAAAAGGGAATCGACGCCATCCGCGCCGGGAAACCGATCTTCACCGACACCGAAATGGCCCGGTCGGGCATTCGCAAAGGCGAGCCGGCCCGGTTCGGGGGATCGGTCACCTGCCTGATCGGCGACCCTCAGGTCAAAGCGTATGCCTTGCAGGCCGGGGTCACCCGGGCCCGGGCAGCCGTGGACCGGGCCGCACAGGAGATGACCGACGGCATCTATGTCATCGGCAACGCCCCCACCGCTCTCCTGCATCTGATTAAGCTCATGCGCCAGGGCAAGGCCAGGCCGGCCCTGGTGATCGGGCTGCCGGTGGGGTTTGTCAATGCGGCGGAATCCAAGGAGGAATTGACCCGGACCGATTTTCCGTATATCACCAACCTGGGGCGAAAAGGCGGTTCCAATGTGGCCGCAAGTGTGGTAAACGCCCTCTCGATCATGGCAACAACCGACGTGCGTTAGACGGATGAAAAGAAACAAATGAATTCACAAAACGGAAAATTGTACGGCATCGGGGTGGGCCCCGGTGATCCGGAGCTGATCCCTCTGAAGGCGGTCCGGATTCTCAGCCGGGTGGACGTGGTCTTTGCCGCCTCCTCCTCGAAAAACGATTACAGCCTGGCGGTGTCCATCGCTCAGCACCACATTCCCCGGGGCACCCCCATCATGATCCTGCCCTTTCCCATGACCAAGGATGATTCGGAGCTGCGGCAGGCCTGGCGGGATCATGCACGGGTGATCATCTCTCATGTCAAAGAAGGCAAACAGGCCGCCTTCATCACCCTGGGCGACCCCACGACCTATTCCACCTACGGCTATATCCTCAAAAACATTCTCGAATTCGCCCCGGACCTGGACATCGAAACGGTGCCCGGCATCACCTCCTACCAGGCCTGCGCGGCCCGGCTCAACACCCCGCTGGTGGAAGGAGAAGAGTCCCTGCTGGTAATGTCCGGCGTCAAGGGCGGGGACCGGCTGCGGCAGATCTCCCCCAAGCCGGAGAATGTGGTTTTTCTGAAGGCCTACCGAAACGCCGCCGACATCACCACCGCCCTGGAGGAGGCCGACCTGCTGGAGAACAGCATCGGGGTGAGCTGCTGCGGCCTGGTCAACGAGGAGATCATTCGGGATGTGCGGGCCTTCAAAGAGCGAAAACCCGGCTACTGGACCATCATCATCGCCAAGCAGCGTGACGACCACACCCGGTGAACCGACCGCCATCCCGAACACATGGATGATTCCGCCGACCACCGAACGCTTCGATCCGGCTTCACCACCGGTACTGCCGCAGCCGCCGCGGCAAAGGGGGCGATGGTTTCCCTTCTCTCCGATGCGCCGCCGACCCGAGTCCGGATCGCCATGCTCGATACCGGCCACCTGGAGATCCCGATTCATGGCAGCCGGCGGGTCGATTCTCACACCGCCGTATGCACCGTCATCAAGGATGCCGGAGACGACCCGGACGCCACCCACAAGGCCGAAATCGGGGCCCGGGTGAGCCTGAACACGGAACCGCCTGCGGAAACCGGTATTCGAATCTTCGGCGGCCAAGGGGTCGGCCGCGTGACCAAACCGGGCCTGGAAATCCCCCCCGGCGAACCGGCCATCAATCCCGGCCCGCGCCGAATGATTCACCGGGCCGTTTCCGAGGTGCTGACCGAGTTTTCCAAAACCGCGTCCGTGGATGTGGAAATCTTCGTCCCCGAGGGCCTTGCCATCGCCCGCCGCACCCTCAACGCCCGGCTCGGGATTGTAGACGGCATCTCCATTCTCGGCACCACCGGCCGGGTCAAACCCATGTCCCATGCCGCCTACATCGCCACCATTCAGGCCGGATTGTCGGTGGCCCGGGCCGCGGGCCTGGACCGGGCGGTGCTGACCACCGGCCGGCGCAGTGAAAAACATGCCCAGGGCCTGTGGCCGAAGCTTCCCGATGAGGCCTTTATCCAGATGGGCGACTTTTTCAAAAGTGCTCTGGAAACCGCCGCCGAACAGGGTTTTTCCTCCATTATTTTGACCGTCTTTTTCGGCAAGGCGGTGAAAATGGCCCGGGGATTTCCCCACACCCACGCGGCCAAAGCCCGCTTGACCCTGCACAAACTCGCCGACTGGGCGTTGGAGACGACCGGGGACGAATCCCTGTCCGAATCCATTTCCGAGGCCAATACCGCCCGGCACGCCTTTGAGTTCATTCATCCCCGGCATCCGGCCCTGATCGCGGAAGTCGGGCGCCGCATGACGGCATCGGCACGGGAATTCGCCGGACCGACGGTCCACATTCAGGGGGTCATTCTCGATTTCGAAGGCGCCCCCATTTTCGATTCGGACCGGGGAGGCAGCCCGGCATGACACCGGTTTCCGTCATCGGCATCGGGCTCTCCCCCGAAGACCTCACCCCGGCCCATCTCGAACGAATCCATCGGGCCGATGTGCTGGTGGGCGGCAAGCGTCATCTCGGCTATTTTCCGAATTCCCGCGCGGTCAAAAAAGAGATCACCAAAGACCTGCCGGGGGTTATTCAATTTATCCAGGAAAGAACGGCGGAAGAATCGGTGGTGGTGCTGGCCTCGGGGGACCCGCTGTTTTACGGCATCGGCGCCCGCCTGATTCAGGCCCTGGGCCCGGACCGGGTCCGGATTCATCCCAACATCTCCACCCTGGCGGCGGCCTTCGCCCGCATCAAAGAGCCCTGGCAGGATGCCCGAACGGTCAGCCTGCACGGCAAATCAGACCCCGCCCGTCTTCTGAAAGCCCTGGATCGCGAAGACAAGATCTTTGTATTGACCGACCCGGTCCACACCCCGGGCCGGGTTGCCGGACTTCTTCGAGACCGAAACATCGCCGGTTTTCGAATGTGTATCCTTCAGCAGCTCGGCGCCCCGTCCGAGAAAATCGAATGGCTTACCCCGGAAGCGGCTGCCGGCAAACCCTTTGCCGAACCCAATGTCCTTATTCTGAGGCGCGAAACCCCGGGCCGTCGGACCCGATCCGGTCTTCGGCTCGGCCTTTCCGACGAAGCATATCGACACCGGGAAGGGCTCATCACCAAAGCCGAAGTCCGGGCGGTGACCCTGTCCAAACTGCGGCTGACCTCCCCGGACCATGTGCTCTGGGACCTCGGGGCCGGGAGCGGCTCGGTCTCCATAGAATCCGCCCTCTTTCTGAAAAGGGGACGCATCTTTGCGGTGGAAAAAAACCCCGACCGGATTGCGGATATCGAAGCCAACCGGGACCGCTTCGGGATCCGCAACCTGGCGGTGGTTCAAACCGTCCTTCCCGACGGGCTGGACGGGCTCCCCGACCCGGACCGGATCTTTATCGGCGGGGGCGGAAAAGATCTCGACCGCATCATTCAGGCCGCTGCGCCCCGGCTTTCGCCCGACGGGGTGATCGTGGTCAACACCGTTCTGATTTCGAATATCGACAGGACCCTGGAGACACTTCGCAAACTGGACTTCTCCACGGAGATGGTCCAGATCCAGGTCAACACCGCCAAACCCATGCCCTGGGGCGACCGGCTCCAGGCCCAGAACCCGGTATGGATCATTACCGGATACCGAAAGGAGGAAAACACCCACTTATGAAAGGCATCATTCTCGCCGGCGGATCAGGCACCCGTCTCTATCCCATCACCACCGTGGTGAGCAAACAGCTTCTGCCGGTCTACGACAAACCGATGATCTATTATCCGCTCTCGGTCCTGATGCTGGCCGGCATTCGGGACATTCTCATCATTTCCACCCCCCATGACCTGCCGCTGTTTCAGAAGCTGCTCGGAGACGGCTCCCAGTGGGGGCTCTCCTTCGACTATAAGGAACAGCCCGCCCCCGAGGGCCTGGCCCAGGCCTTCATTCTGGGAAAGGAGTTCGTGGGCCGCAGCCCGGTCTGCCTTATTCTGGGAGACAACATCTTTTACGGCCGGGGTCTGACCCAGCTTCTGGACCGGGCGGTCTCCCGACCCGAAGGCGGCACGGTTTTCGGCTACTGGGTCAAAGACCCGGAGCGGTACGGCGTGGTCAGTTTTGATGAGGACGGGAAAGCCCTGAACATCGAGGAAAAACCGACCCGGCCCGAATCCAATTACGCGGTCACCGGTCTCTATTTCTATGACAATCAGGTGCTCGACATCGCCGCCGACCTGAAACCCTCCCCCCGGGGCGAACTCGAAATCACCGATGTCAATTCCACCTATCTGAATCGAGGCGAACTTCAGGTGGAAAAACTGGGCCGCGGGTTCGCCTGGCTCGACACCGGCACCCACGAAAGCCTGATGGAAGCGGCCAATTTCATCGAGGTCATTGAAAAACGCCAGGGGCTCAAGGTCTCCTGTGTGGAGGAGATCGCCTACCGGCGCGGATATATCGATGCCGAACAGGTGGAAAAACTGGCATCCCCGCTCAAGAAAAACGGTTACGGCCGATATTTGCTGGACATGATCCATCACCGAGAG
>JAABSQ010000200.1 GCA_011390315.1 Desulfobacteraceae bacterium | reverse complement strand
GCCGGACCCGGATTGGTTTCAGCCCCCCTGCTTTCCGCTTTCCTGGAAAGAACCGCCTGAAAAAGGCGCCCGCCGCTTTTAAAGATTCGAATTGCGAACCCCTTGCTTTCGAGATTTCTATCTGATAGTGAATATATCAAGAGCGCATTAAAAAAAGGAATTTTTCGAATAAAATGCCTACAAGAATGAACCGGAATTCTGAAAACAGAGGCATGAAGCGGAATGCTTCCATGCCGAAGGGACTGTTGCCGGCAGTGCTCTGTTTTCTGCTCTGCCTTCCGGGAAACGCAATCCCGCAGAACCGGCTGGAAGCCGAAGCCGAGCCGCCCCCCCGGTCCGATGTAATTCTGACGGTCAACATTCCTGCTGAACTGTTTATGGCCCTGGTTTCCTATCAGGAGCTGTCCGAGGCGGATGATCAGGGGGAAGAGTCCACCCGAAAGCTGATAAACGTGTTGGAAACGATTGTAAAAACACTTGAAGACGAACAGCGTAAATTTACAGCGTTGCGACCCGAAACCAGCGCAGATGCGAGCCTTGAACATCGACTCTCCAAGCTTGACCGGCACCTGAAAGATTTTCAAAACGAACTCCGGTATCGCCGAACCCTTCTGGAATATCAGCAACTCAGGAAAAAACAGAAGTCCTTCATCGAAGGAAATTGAGGAAAGAACCATGCACTCTATAGAATCGATTCGGCTGACCCTTTTCCTCTCGTTGGCGGCGGTGCTCTGGATCACCGGATGCGCAAGTTTCCGGGAATATCAGCAGGGCAGAGAAATGCAACGGCTGGAATCCTCCGCCCGGCAAACCGAAGATGATGTTCGGAACCGTCTGGATCAAAGCCCGGACAGCATCCTGAGTGAATCGCTTCGCACCCTGGATGCCATTCTGGACTATGCGGACCATGTAAAATCGGACCCGATGCGGTTCGATTCGGCCCGCATCGAAGAATACACCCGAAAGATCGATATCATTCGGACCAATATCGAACGGTTCAAGGACCTGAAGCTTCAGGCCGACATCTCCTTTCCTTTGGGAGCTTACCGGGTGTCGGCCCTCTCTCCGGCCGGACGGGCCCGACTCGACCAATTAAAAGATCGAATCGTGAAAACGGCAGAAGATCTCAGGGTCAGATATCCGGGCCACCCCATTCGAATCACCTTAAAAACGGTCGGGTATACCGATCTGGGACCGATTTTGCCCGACTCCGCCCTGGAAGCGGCGCTGCAAAAGGAGGTGAGGAATCCCACCCCGTCGGAAAGAGACCGGCAACGCCAGTACAATCAGGCCCTGTCCCGGCTTCGCTCGGTCAGCGTCAACCGGTATCTGGAGGATCTCATCCGCAGGGACCTTCCCGGCGGCGACTTCCAGATCGAGGTGAAACATATCGGTAAAGGCGAATCATTCCCGATGCCCAGGATAACACCGCCGTACAAGGCCATCGACCCCCGGCGGCGGATCTGTATCATTTCCCCCTTTATCGAGATCGTGATTTGATCCGTATTCGTCACATCGGCATTAGAATCGTTTTGATGGCCTCTTGGGCAATGATCGGGGCCCCCGCCCGGGCGGAAGAACCCCCTTCCATGGCCCGCGCCACCCTGGTCTATAATCTGAGCAAATTCGTGGTTTGGCCGGAGAAAGTCTTTTCCGATCCGGATGCGCCCTGTACCTTTTGCCTGCTGGGCCAAGACGAGATAGAAAAGGAGTTGGCCCTTTTAAACGGCCAAATCCTCAACGGTCGAAAAGTGATTTTCCGGCCCGTTCAGGAACCGACGCCCCCGTTGGAATGCCAAGTTCTGGTGATCGGTATCCTGGAAGAAACGGCCCTGACGGCCGTTCTGGAACTTTTGGAGAGACAGCCGATCTTCACCGTCAGCGACACTCCCCGGTTTGCAAAACTGGGAGGCATGGTTGAAATCGTCTCCAGCGGCGCCAGAGTCTTTTTCCATATCAACCTGGACGCAGCCAAACGGGCCGGTCTCATTATCAAAGCGCCCCTGCTTCAGATCGCCACCGTGATTCGAGAAACGATCCCCTGACGGCGGCCGAACCACCGGGTTCAGAACCGTCCTCAGCGATTATTTTACACATCCGTTCGATTCGGCCGATCTCCTTTCGGTGCCGCCCACCTCCCCGTTTCCCGATAAAACCGCTTTCACCGCTTCGGCGATTTTTTGCAGGGTGTAGGGTTTGCGAAGGTAAGCGCCCGCGCCGAGCCGTTGCACCGCTTTGACCCGGGCCGTCTCCGAAAATCCGCTGGCGATGACCGCCCGCTGACCGGGGTGCAGGTCGAGAATCCGCCGATAGGTTTCCAACCCGTCGATACCGGGATCCATAATCATATCCAGAAGGATCAAGTCCGCCTTTCCCGAGCTCATGTATTCGACGGCGGCCTCGCCGGTAGCGACCACGTGCACCCTGTATCCCAGGGCTTCCAGAATCCGGGAAGCGATGTCACGCTGCTCCGCCACGTCGTCCACCACCAGAATGGTCTGGCCGTCGCCCCGAAGCGGTTTCGCCGAAGCAACCGCCGAAGTCTCGCGCACGGTCCTGCGGGTCGCGGGAAAATAGAGCTGAAACGTGGCGCCCTCCCCCACCCGGCTCTCCACGTCGATGTAGCCCTGGTGGTCCTTTACCGTGCCCCAGACCACCGCCATGCCGAGACCGGTTCCCGACCGTCCCATCTTCTTCTTGGTGTAGAAGGGTTCAAAAATGTGCTGGATATCCTTCTGCGGAATGCCGATGCCGGTATCGGTTACCGTGAGGACGACATAATCCCCCTCCTGAATCGTATCGTACCCGGGCACCGGCCGATCGACGTAGCGGTTGGCCAGCCCGATGGTGATGACCCCGCCGTCTTCCATCGCCTCCGCCGCATTGCCGACCAGATTCATCAGGGTTTTATCCAGATGGACCGGTGACCCGTTGATGTTCATGACATCGGTCTCCAAACGGGTTTCGATGCGGACGCCGGGATGATGCCGGCGCAGTTTCTGGTGCACGGGGCTTTGAAGGTGGGTTTGAATCAGGTTCTTCAAATCCACCACTTCGCTGTGACCGACCCCCCGGCGGGCCAGGGTCAGCAGATCCTGGACAATGGCCGCCGCCTTGAGCCCGGATCCCTGGATGGTGAGAACCGACTTGCGCATGGGGCTGTCTTCCGGCAGATTCATCAACAGCAGATCCGGGTAACTGACGATGCCCGATAAAATATTGTTGAGATCATGGGCCACCCCGGCGGCCAGGGTTCCGATGGCCTCCATCTTCTGGGCCCGGGCAAGCTGTTCCTGAATCTTGATCCGCTCCTCCATCTCGGCTTTGAGCCGGGCATTGGATTGGGTCAATTCCCGGGTTCGTTCCGCCACCGCCTCTTCCAGCCGGTCCCGGTGTTCGGCCAGGGCCGCGTCCCGCTTCCGGATCTGGATCAGCATGTCGTTGAAACCGCTGATCAGCGCCCCGACCTCATCGTTATTCCTTTTGGATACCTGAACGCTGTAATCCCGGTGTTCTGAGACCGCCTCCATGGCCTGTGTCAGTTCGGCCAGGGGATCGACCACCGACCGGTGCAGCCGTTTGGAGATAAGGTGAACAATCATAAACAGAAGGGTGGTCAACCCCAGCACCACCAGCACCGAATGCATAATCCGGGTGTTCAACGCGCTTAGATCGGCCCGAATGATCACATACCCGATCACCTCGTCTTTCAGGCGAATGGGGTTGATCACTTCCAGATATTCGGCCGAAAACAGATGGCCGGCCTGCCGGCGGTCGGCGGTGTCCGCAAAACCGGCTCCCGGGGTCTGAAAAAAAGCCCCGTTCACCGGCTTCGAATCCGACAGAACCGGGTTTTGATATATCGCAAACAGACTGCCGTCCCGCCGAAGAACGGCGGCCACGGCGATCTGCGGCTCTGCGCTCAGGGCGGCGAGGATTTCCGTGGCCGTTTCCGGCACCTCAAAGGTGAGAGAAGCGGTGGAGTTGATGCCCACCACTTCGGCCAGGGTGGCGATATTCTGGACCATATTGCGCCGAAAAGCGGTGATCTTGGCGGTCAGAAAAAACGCCGCCAGCACCCCTACAATAAAGAGGGAGGTAAAGGTGACGATGAGGGTCAATTTGGTTCGAAAGGGCAAATCGCCGAACTTGGGGAGCATGGCGCCTCGCGGGGTAAAGGTGATTCTCTGATTTTTGAAACATACCGCACATGGTTTCAGTGAACAATTCCCGTTCCCGTACTTTGAAACCGGGGCCCACGTCGGCATACCCGTTCATAAACGATTTATCTTAACAGCGGAAAGATTCGGAAGGAATGGGGCGAATTCGGTAATTGATCTGCGCAGAGGGATTATTCGGGATTCAGGGGGCCGATCGGAAAATTATTTGACCACCCGAAGCACCTGGTCGGAATCCTGAAGGTGTTTCCATAATTCCCGAATGATGACGGCGGCGGGCTCCTCGTCATCGAAATCCGAAAGCAGCCGGCAGTCGTCCATGAGCGGGTCGTTGCCCTTCCACATGCGAAATTCGTTTTTAATATACATCCCCAGAGAAGGGGAAAGAGAGGCCAGCCGCGAACGGCCCATATTGGCGATGCGGCTCCGCTCCTGAAAGGTGAGTTTGTCCATGAGGATCTCCACCGCCTCGGCCACCGAGCGGGGAAGGCTGATAAAGGCGGCCAGTCGGTTTTCAGTGCCGGTCACCGCAGGGGCGAGCGGATTGTACTCGTATCGGCGGGGTTCGACCAGGACCAGTTGAAAGACGGTTTCCAGAATCTCCAGGGTGGATTTATAAAGGTCGAAACGGCGGCTCTTTGTGGGGCCGGTGACGTTGAGCACCTCCACCCCGTGGTCGGCGATCCAGGCCTCGATCTGCCGGGCCGCGTCAAAGGCCGAGACCCGATCGAGATCGATATAGATCCAGGGATGCCGATGTTTTTCGGCAAGCCGCCGGTTGAGAGCCGAATTGCCCGAAGGCTCGCCATGGGAAATGATCAGCACCCCGTCCGAATCCAGAATGTTTTGAAGGGCGGCCAGCACGAAATTGCCGTGGCGCATGGACTGCAGGCGGTAGGTCCGGGTCAGGGCGCGGTCCTCTTCTTCCCGCCAGTAGGGAACCCAGCCGCCGTGGGCGATATTCAGCTTCAGGGCCGCATCCAGGGCCGCCCGCTCCACCCCTTCCTGACCGCCGGAGATAATCTTTCGAATCATAACCGCCTTTCCCGCCCAAGCATGACCCGAATCGGCCACTTGGCGCTTAACTGGTTGATATCGTTTTAATTACGCCCTGAAATCGAATGCTGGACGGTCTCGATATCCGCTGGGGTTCACCAATATATGAAATTAACAGGAAAAATTCAAGCATTTAGAAATCTTAAACCGGTCGGCCCACCGGTTGATTGATCCCCCCGCCTTTTTCAGATCCGGTCCAAATCCGCCATTGAAATATGTTCCCGAAGATTGTATTCGAGGAGGTCAATCACTTACCTGTCGAGAGCTCTCATACCGAAAGGATGGTCAGACCATGAAATTTGATAATTCCTGCAAATACTTCGAAGACGCCCTTCGCATCATCCCCGGCGGCGTCAACAGCCCGGTGCGGGCCTGCAAATCGGTGGGCGGCGAGCCGCTCTTCATCGACAAGGCCGAGGGAAGCCGCATCACCGACATCGACGGCAACTCCTATATCGACTATGTGGGCTCCTGGGGCCCCATGATCCTGGGCCACAAGCATCCCGAGGTGATTCGGTTCATCGAGTCGGTGCTGGCCAAAGGGACCAGTTTCGGCGCCCCCACCGTCCTGGAGGTGGAGCTGGCCCAAACGGTGGTGGCGGCGGTCCCCTCCATGGACATGGTGCGGATGGTCAATTCCGGCACCGAAGCCACCATGAGCGCCATCCGGCTGGCCCGGGCCTTTACCGGCCGGGATGCGGTCCTCAAGTTCGACGGATGTTATCACGGCCACGCCGACACCCTGCTGGTGGAAGCCGGCTCCGGAGTGGCCACCCTGGGCATTCCCGGCAGTCCGGGGGTTCCCAAGTGTGTGGTGGAGCAGACCCTGTCCCTGCCCTACAACGATATCGAAACCCTCAAGTCGACCATGGACCGTCGGGGAGACGAGATCGCCTGCATCATCGTGGAGCCGGTGGCGGGCAACATGGGCGCGGTGCCGCCGGCGGAAGGATTTCTGGAAGCCCTGCGGACCGAGACCGAAAAACACGGCGCCCT
>JAABSQ010000199.1 GCA_011390315.1 Desulfobacteraceae bacterium | reverse complement strand
ATTTGGCCGGATGAAACCGGGCTTGGTTGTCCAGCCGAATGGCCGCCTGAACGGGAAAGGGGAGGTCGGTCTTCTCCACAAAGGCGGCTGAAAGCCCCGCCTTTTGGGCCGCCTCGACCTCTTTTTCGATGTCCGGCACCCGGTCGGAGAATTCGGTATAGGTAAAAGCCGGCAGGCGCTGAAAATCGCAGTCGATCTTCAGCTCCGTCACTACGGCTTCGATCCGGTCGATGGCCGCCTGATTGGCCTGGGCGAACACCCGGGCCGTTTCCTCGCCCTGGGAGGAGACCAGATCCGCGTAGATCAGCTGGTGAAGGCTGGTGATCTTGGCGGTGGTATGGCCGGTCACGCCGGAGCAGACCCGGTCCGCCTCGACCAGGGCTACCTTGAGCCCCGCCTTTTTGAGGAGATAGGCGGTGGTCAGGCCGGTGATGCCGGCGCCCACGACGGCGACATCGGCGGTGGTGTCCTCGGTCAGAGGCGGGTATTGGGTGGCGGGCCGTTCATGCATCCATAAAGATTCTTTGTTTTCAGCCATCTTGCGGTCCTTTCGTCGGTGGAGGGTGAAACGCGATCGGACAACCCCTTTCGGTTAATTGTATTCATAGACGGCATCCAACACCTCGGACACCGGTATTATCTGCTCAATGGACGGATCAAACCGGCGGCCCGCTTCCAAAGGCTCCCCCTTTTTGTACAACCGGCTGGCGACATGGTCCACCCGGGGAAAATCGAGGGTTGTCGGCGGTTCGGCCATCGAGCCAGAGGGCCAGCGATTCCAGGCCCTGTTCAAGAGAAACCTGCGGGGTGTAGTTCAATCTGTTTTCGGCCAGGGAAATATCGGCGAAGCAGTGGCGGATATCGCCGGCCCGGTACCGGTCGGTGATTTCGGGTACGATATGGTCTTTGCCCAGGACCCGACCCACGGCTTCGGCGACTTCCAGGATGGTGAAGGCGCTTCCGCTGCCGATGTTGAACACCTGATCGTCGGCTGTGGGGCTTTCCAGGGCCAGCCGGCAGGCCCGGGCCACATCATGGACGCTGACGAAATCCCGCTTTTGCCGGCCGTCTTCAAAGATCAGCGGCGGTTTGTCATTCAGCAGGCGGGAGGAAAAGATGGCCAGCACCCCGGTGTGCGGATTGGACAGCGCCTGCCGCGGGCCGTAGGTGTTGAAAAACCGCAGGGCGGTCACCGGTATCTGGTAGGTCCGGCCGATGATCAGGGCCATCTGCTCCTGGTCGTATTTGGTCAGGGCGTAGACCGAGGAGAGGGAGGGCTCTTTCTGTTCGGGGGTGGGCACCGGAAACAGCGGGTCGCCGTTGAGGTCGTCGATCTCCCACCGGCCCTTCCGGCACTGGTCCGGGGTGCGCTGGGTCTGGGTGTAGAATTCCCCCGACCGGGACTGGTAGAGGCCTTCTCCGTAGATGGACAGGCTGGAGGCCACCACCAGTTTTTCCACCGGCCGTTCGACCAATGCCTGCAACAGGGTGGCTGTGGCCAGGGTGTTGACCTCGGTATATTTTTCGATCTCATACATGCTCTGACCCACCCCCACTTCGGCGGCCAGATGGCAGACATGGGTGACATCCTCCAGGGCCTTGCGAAGGGTGTCGATGTTTCGAATATCCTTGCGGATGAATTCGGCTTCCGGATTGAGATAGTCCGGCGGGCCTTTGACGGGGCCGTGAACCTGTGGGTTGAGGTTGTCTATAATCCGGACCGCGTACCCGCTGTTGAGAAGTTCATCCGTCACATGCGAGCCGATGAACCCGGCCCCGCCGGTGATCAATACCCTTCCTTTCATCATGAGAATATCCCTTGTCCTGTATCCGTTTGGTTCAGGTGGTGGTTTCAATTTTGCGATTATCCCCGAACTTTTCAAAAACGGGAGAATTTCACAATAAGGAGCACTCTGTATATGTGCGGGGGTGTTTTATGTATTTGGAGGCACGGGTTTTAACAGGAGATGAGGACAGCTGCTCTGCTTATCCTGAAATCACGGGGAAAAGGCGCGAATTCTCGGCGGGCGCCCCCGCCGGCGGAATCGGAGGGATTTGCATTCCGGGGCCCGCTTCCGAATCCGGTTTCAGAAGAAATAGATGCTGTCTAGCACCGGACCTGGCGACCGGCTTCGGCCAGCAGGGCATCGAGATCGAGATCCGGGGAGGCGGTGATGTCCGCCTTCAGGACCCGTTCCATCAACTTGAGGGCGTCCAGGTGGTATTCTTTTTTTTCTGCGGCCACGCAGTCCCGGGGCACGAGCACCCCGTAATCGTTCATATAGGCTTCATTGGCCGTAAACAGAACGCAGATATCGGTGGCCATGCCGGTGATGATGGTTTTGCGGACCTCCAGGTACCGAAGCAGGGTGCGCAAGGATGTGGAAAAAAAACCGGAGTGCTTGGGTTTGAGCACAAAATAATCCTCATCCGCCGGGCGGAGCTTTTCCACCACCGGTTTGCCTACCCGGCCGTCTTCGGTGCAAAAATCGATCAGCCGGTTGAAATTGGAGCGCCACCGGCCGAAATTATCATTCACATAGATGGCCGGAATCCCGGCGGCTTTGGCCCGTTCTTTGAGTCGGGCCAGGCGGTCGGCCATGGGCAGGGCAAAGGAGAGCAGGTCTTCTCCCTCTTCAAAATCGAGGGGGTTGATGACATCGATCAGCAGCAGGGCCACCGGTGATCGGTCTTTTTCTTCATGGTGCAGGGGTTTCATGAGGCGCCTTCAACCGGAACCGGTTTCCTTGAGGCGAATCCCCTGGTCTGAAATGTCGATGCGCCTTTGTTTGTAAAGCCCTCCGATGGTGCGCTTGAATTCCTTCTTGCTCATGGAAAACAGCCGCTCGATTTTGGCGGGGGAACTTTTGTCATGGCAGGGGATAAACCCCCCGGATGATTTCAGTGCGGCAAGAATCTTACCGGCGGAGGCGGACACCGATCGATACCCCGGTTTTTTCAGGGTGAGGTCGATTTTTCCATCATCCCGAATGCGCTGAACATAGCCTTGCCGCCGATCCCCGACCGCCAGCGGTTCAAAGATCTCGCTTCGAAAGATCAAGCCGATATAGGCCTCATTGACCACCGCCATCAGCCCCAGTTGGGTGCGGCGAAAAATCAGCAGCCGCACCTTGTCTCCCGCAGACAGGTCCCGCGGATTCGGATCGCAGTGCCGGGTGATGCGGGTGGTGCCGTAGGGCCGCCCGGTGTCTTTGTTTCGGAGGATCCTGACCACATGGCGCTCCCCAACCTTCATTCGGGATTCCTGCTCGCTTCCGGGAACCAGCAGATCGTCCTCCTTTCCCCGATCCATGAAGGCGCCGAAGGGTTTGACCGATTTGACCCGCAGACAGGCGAATTCCCCCTCCTTGGGTTCAGGCGCCTCCTTGGATGTTACGGCGGATGAGGTTGCGGCTGATTTCTCAAATCGGGGCTTTTCTCCCAGATAGACCACGTGACGGAATCCGCCTCGTCCGGGCCGATGAACCGTGGTCTTGAACCCAGCCGCATCAAGCCTTTTCTCGAATTCGGGGTCATGGTTTTCACCCCAGACCGCAAATATGCCGCCGGGATTCAAGGCCGCTCCGGCTGTCTCGACGGCCTTGCGGCCGTAGAGCGGATCTTGGGGGGTGTGGGTGTGGGCGTAGGGGCCGGTGTACAGGTCGAGAATGACGGCGTCATAGCGCTTTCCTTTTTTTCCGGCGGCGGTTCGAATCAGGTTCGCCACATCGGTGATTTCCACCTTTACCCGAGGATCGGCCACCGCTGCGTCGGTCAGTACCGAGAGCGGCCCCCGGCACCAGTCCACCACTGCCGGGTTCAGTTCCGCCGCCGCCACCCGGGCGTTCGGACCCAGTTGGTCGAGCACCGCCCTCAGGGTATAGCCCATCCCCAGACCCCCGATCAGGACCCGGGGCCGGGGGTGATGCTTCAGGGGGCGGCAGGCGAGCCTGCCCAACTCCTGCTCGGAGCGCTGGGCCGAGCTGTTCATGAGGACACGGCCGTCCACGGTGATGAGAAAGTCCCGGTCTCCGCGCCGGCGGAGTTCCATCGGACCCGCATCGGTGTCGACCGTGTCAAGGGTTTTCCAGGGGTGTGTCATGAAGGATCGCCTGTATCGGTAAGGATGAACACCCGGGCCGCACGGTCTTTTGCGAGCGGCCCGGAATGAGGAATGGTTATTCGCCTTCGCCGCCGGTCATGGCGGTGAAGCCTTTGGAGTATCCGCCGGTGCTGGCGGGGGTGCCGGCGATGCGGGCCAGGTAGGCGGAGCCGAGGTTTTCGATATGCTCCCCGATGTCGTCGAAATAATTCAGGTGCTCCTGTTCTTCATCGATGATGTCTTCAAAGATTTTCATGGTGGTGCTGTCGCCGTTTTCCCGGCAGACCAGCAGAAACTGATTGTATTTGTCGACCGTGTCGTCTTCCAGCCCCAGATCGCTTTTGAAGATCTGCTCGGGTTTTTTGCCTTTTTCCACCTTGTCGGTGAATCCGGTGATCGGCTCTCCGCCCAGTTCGGTAATCCGTTCGGCGAACATTTCCGCATGCCGCATTTCATCGATGGCGATCAGCTTCATGTTTTTGGCCAGTTCGCCGTAATCCATGTCGTCGAGGTTGTAGTGATGGTTCATGTACTGAGAGATGGCATGGAGTTCCATTTCTCTGGCTTTGTTGAGTACTTCGATGACTTTGTTTTTTCGTTCTTCACGTGATGCTTCCGCCATTTTCATCCTCCTGTATGCTTCGAGTGAATTGAAGGCCGCAGGGTTCCGCCTGCGACGACTAAACCGCCGGGCTGAATTTTTAAGCTGATCGAAACGGGGCCGATCATTTTTCTGAAAAGGCCGCCTGAGCCGCCGTCCGGTGATATTCTTTGAGGTTTTGGTTCATGGTCTGGTTTTCATTGATGAACCGGTCCATATCGGGGCCTGAGAAACCTGAATTTTGGGCCGCATGCGTCTTCAGGGCGGTCCACATGACGATCTTGATTTCGGTGGCGGCGATCAATCCTTCGAGTTCAACTATACGGCTCAATTCTGAGTAACGCAAGACGGCGTCATTCAATTTAAGGCGGCCCAGTTTTTCAGCTCCCCGGGCGGCGATGTTTTTGACGGTCGACTCGGACCCGCCCGTCTGTTGAATGAAATGTTCCAGAGCGCTGTGTTCATTTTCCATTCTCGGGATACTCCTGGCCAGGTAGTCGCCCAGTTCCGTCCCTTTGTTGTTGTCGCAGGTTCGTTTGGCCAGTTCGATCATGGCTACGGAGGCGGCTGCGTGATCGCTGAGATAGGTGCTCAGATGATTTCCCATTTCTCTGTCTCCTTTAATAAGATTGCGGGTGGGACCGAACGGCACGGCTGAACCATTTCGGCGGTCTGCGCCGGGTCCAGGCGGCGAATCGGCTTTTTTCCGCGATGTAAAAATTCCGGTAGGCCCGCACCGGATCTCCCGGCGCCTGATACTTCGCGTCCATGGCCTGGGCGAACTCGGTCAGGCCGATGTCGGGAAGCGGCGGCGGCAGGAGGTCCCGGGCCACGGCGGCCGAGGCATGATCGGCCTCTTTCCGGTATCGATATTTGAATTCCGAATTGAGCTGAAGGGTCAGTCGACGCAGCCATTTCCAGTTGGCCAGGGATCGGCCGGTCCAGAGGGTGCAGGGATGATTCAAATGGGTGGGCCGATAGGGCGCCTGCATACCGTATTGAGAAGAGACGGTGCAGAGCATCTGGGTCGACTCCAGGATCATCTTCACTACATGCTGATCCGCGTGATATCGGGCGCAGGTGGGAATGTCTCGATCCAGAATGAAGATGTTCATGGGATTTGGAATCTTTACCCGCCGATCAGCGTAAAATAGGTCAACTCCGGGGTGCAGTTGATTCGGACCGGAATGGTGCTGAAACCGATCCCCCGATTGACGTACAGCCGGTTTCCTTCATTACCGTAATCCCGAATCCAGCCGTCGGAATGAATTTCACCCTGTCCGACGATGGACAGCCAGGTCCAGGCGGGCATATAGGGGAGCCGTATCTGCCCGCCGTGGGTATGACCGGCCATGGCCAGGGGGGCCTGCCCGGCCGGAATATCCTGAAAAGATTCGGGATTGTGCATCAAGACAATCCGCGGCGCGCCTTCCGGCAAATTCGAAAAGGCCGCCTCGATGCGGTCCTTTCCAGGGTAGTGGGGGCCGATGCCCACCAGGTAGAGGGGGCGGGTGTCCGCTTCCATCGAACGGCCTTGGCGCTGAATCTCGACTACCTCGTTTTCTAAAAAGGTGATCCCGGCC
>JAABSQ010000198.1 GCA_011390315.1 Desulfobacteraceae bacterium | reverse complement strand
ATTGCGGCTGAAGGCCAGAATCTGACGAATCAGATCTTTGGCCCGATATCCGGCTTCCAGCACCTTGGTCAGATTTTTGAGTTTCGGGTTTCGCTTGGAAGACTGGTACAGGGTCAATTCGGTATATCCCAGCATGGCGCCGAGGATGTTGTTGAAGTCATGGGCGATGCCGCCGGCCAGGGTGCCCAGTGCCTCCATCTTGATGGCTTCCTGAAGCTTGGCTTGGAGTGCCATGTTCTCCTTTTCGGCCCGGACCCGCTCGGTGATATCCCGAATGGCCGCCACCTGGACCTCCCGTCCGTGGAAAGAAAAAAAGCGGCCGGTGATTTCCACCGGAAAAACGGCGCCGTCTTTTTTCCGGTGCTGTCGAATCCCCGCCCGCGGAATTGAATGTTGAATTTCGGTGGGGGCGGCATCGGGTTCCGCGGAGAGTTGGGTGTTCTTCATTCCGAGCAGCTCTTCCCGGCTGTATCCGTAAAGCCCGACGGCGGCGGAGTTGACCTCCAGGATATGTCCGGTCGGATCTTCCACCAGAAAAAGGGCGTCCGATTCCATTTCAAACAGCTGGCGGTATTTGGATTCGCTCTGGCGCAGCGCCTCTTCGGCCTGAAGCCGTTCCCCGATTTCTCCCTTCAGGTTGCCTTCGTATTCTTCCAGGCGCTCCATGAAAGTGTTGAAATAGTTGGCCAGTTGCCCCACCTCATCCCGGGAACGGTGGGACATGCGGACCGAAAAATCGCCGGCGATCCCCCTGGAAAAATAATCCCTCAGCCGCGTCAACGGACGGGTAATGGACCCGCTGATCAGCACCGTAAGAAAGGTGAACAGGGCCAGAGAGCCCAGGGCGGTCAACAGGATGATATTGCGGATGTTTCGAAGGGGTTCGTACATTTCATCCATGTAACAGGAGGAGGCGACCAGCCAGTCATATTCGGGGATATAATTGAATTTGACGATTTTTCTGCGATGGGTTTCTTCTCCCGGATTTTTCCAGTCATAGATCATCGTGCCGTTTTTCCGCCTGAGCATTTCTCTGAGAAAACCGTCTTCGATCAGCGGATTCCGGAGAATGTTGGCCCCCTCCATCAGCGGATGAATCACGGCATTTCCTTCGCTGTCGATGACATAGGAATACCCGCTTTTTCCGAAGCGCATCGACAGAACGCTTTCGCGGAAATCATCCACATGAATGAGTTCACTGAACTCATCCCGGTAGGTGGAGACGGATATAATCCAGTTCAACGGCTCGAAATAGGTCATGTACAGGGCCTTGGGTTTGGGTTGGGGGTCCCCCGGATTTTTCCACTGGTATTCGATATAGCCTTCCTTTTTTCGAATCTGCTCCTGAATAAAAGCGAAATGGGAGAAGTTGTCCCCCTGAACCAGCGGTTCGGGATGGACGGTGGCGATGCCCTGATCGTTGATGCAATAGATATAACCGGTTTTACCGATGGTCTGGCTCAGGAGGATGCTTCGAATGGTGTTTTCGGCTTCCGAACGCAGAAGTTCGCCCGCCTCGAATCGGCTGTAGACCGACCGGACGATTTCCCGGTTTTTTTCCGCAATGGCCCGCAACCGGTTTTTGATGGAGACATCCGCAGCGGTTCGGACCATATTGAAGATGGCGCCGGTGGCATTGTTGAGTTCACTCTCGATATTCTTTTCGATGATCTCTTCGGCCAGGGAATACACCACCATGCCGCCAACCGCCAGAATAGGAATGATGACGGCCAGATAGCTCAACAGGAGTTTGTCTCGAATGCGAAAATGTTTAAACAGACGGTCTGTTTCCATGGGCGAAGGGCCGGTCGAAAGGCCGAATATCGGTCGTGAAAGTGAGAAAGCGGAGAAATTAAAAGTCGCAGCGAAAGGTCAAGGCGAGGCCGTCGCCTCGGGCTCCGGTCGAGAAGCCCACTCGAGTATTTCGTTTTAGATGATCGATAAAGCGGCGGGTCTGATCCCGATTGTATTTATGAACGCTGCTCACGGCGCCGTAGAACTGCCCGGTATAAAAGCCGAGTTCCACAAAGGAGATCACCGCACCGAGAGCGGGATTTTCATTGTCGAAGGCGAAATAGGCCGAGGCCATGAGGCCGCCGTTCAATAAAAAAGCGGTCAGCGCATCCCGGTACCGTTCGCCGTAGAGGTATCCGGCGCCGGGGATGATCGACAGGACCCCGGCCAGGGTCGGATCTTTTCGGGGTATATCCTCGACCCGTTTCATCTCTTCAGAAAGGGTTTGCAATCGGTATTCCTGCCGGCTTTCTTCGCTGATCTGATCGAAAAAGGCGGCGCTTCGGTCCCAGGCCCCCGCCTCCAGAAAGATCCATCCGGTGCGGTACAAGGCTTCATCCTCCACCGCGCTGTTTTCCGTCAGCAGGACCAGGTTGCGCAGGGTGGCCGAGGCCTGCCCCGGCGCGTTCAGCTTCAGGTAGGCTTCACTGATTTTGAAGGAGGCCCGGGTGATCGGACTCTTCAGGGAAAGCGGTTCTCCGGAAGCGGTCTCGATCAGCTTCCGAAAGGCGGTAATCGCTTCCTGGTATTTTTCGCTGTTGAAATAGGCCAGGCCGATCATGTACCGGGCCCGGGGAATGCGCTCGTCATCCGAAAAGAAATAGACGAAACGCTCATATTCCCCGATCGCCCGAAAGTACTTTTCTTCGGCAAAAAGCTGCTCGGCGAATTGGAACTGGCGGTCCGCATCCACCACCAGCGATTCTGCGAGGGCGGTGGCGGCAACACCGATGGCGGCCAGAATCAGGCAATAAACTGGAAGAGTCCGGCGATACCGAAGAACAACCCCGGGCAGACCTATTTTCCCAAACATGACTACCACCAGAAGTCATTGTTTTCGACGGGATCATGGCAGTAGACCTGTCCGCCCTTTTGAATTCGGGGGGAGCGGTCGAGTTCGTCCCGTCCGCACCGCATCAATCGATCGGTGGTCATGATCCAGCCGAGAACGGGGCCGTGCTTTTGAAAAGCTTCGCTGCTGTAGGTGGAGCATGAGGGGTGCATGGGGCAGCGGTCTCCGTCGGCGGAGGAGATGTATTTTCGAAAAAAGGCCAGGGGCGAACTCAAGCCCGGGGTCGGGTTCTCTCCGGCGGGTGGCGCCGGGGTCTGATTCTCAGTCAAACCCGCGCAGCCGCAAAATCCGAAAACGATCAACGCCAGGCCGAAGCGGGTAAAAGACCCCGAATTGATTTTCGACGTTTTGCGCCGGCTAAAAGAATGAGCGAAAAATCGAATCATTGCTGGGTCACCCGAAGCACCTCTTCAATGGTGGTCATGCCGTCGAGAATTTTTTGAAGCCCGGCTTGGCGCAGGGTGATCATTCCCTTGGCTTCGTTCTTGATGACGTTGGAATCGTAGGTCTTCAACACCACGCTTTTGAGCCGATCGTCCAGTTCCATGATCTCCAGAATCGCCACCCGGCCCCGGTAACCGGTATGGAAGCAGGTAGGACAGCCTCGGGCCCGGTAAAGGGTATGGTGTTTGAGCTGCTCATGGGTGATGCCGATCCCTTCCAGCATGATGTCGTCGGGAATATAGGCCTCTTTGCATTCGGTGCAGAGCACCCGGACCAGCCGCTGGGCCGCCACCGCGATCACCGACGAGGAGATAAGGAAGGGCTCCACCCCGATATCCACCAGTCGGGTGATGGCGCTGGCGGAGTCGTTGGTGTGAAGGGTGGAAAAGACCAGGTGGCCGGTCAACGCAGACTGGACCGCGATTTCGGCGGTTTCCTTGTCTCGGATTTCCCCCACCAGAATCACGTCCGGGTCCTGGCGCACGATGGATCGCAGCCCTCGGGCGAAGGTCAGATCGATTTTGGGGTTGACCTGAATCTGGCTGATGCCCTTGAGCTGGTATTCCACCGGGTCCTCGATAGTGATGATATTGATGTCCGGCTTGTTGATATGGGATAAAATAGCATAAAGGCTGGTGGTTTTTCCGCTCCCCGTGGGACCGGTCATCAATATGATGCCGTTGGGAGAGGTGATCAGCTTTTTGAGCCGGGCCAGGCGATCCGGGGCCAGCCCCAGTTCCGACAACTCCAGCAGGGAACCCGATTTATTGAGCAGCCGAAGCACCACCCGCTCTCCGAAAGAGGTGGGGATGGTGGAGATACGCACATCGATGTCCTGGTCCCCGATCTTGACCTGAAGCCGTCCGTCCTGGGGCAGCCGCTTTTCGGCGATGTTCATGTTGGACATGACCTTGATGCGGGAGATCAGGGCCGCCTGGATCGACTTGGGCGGGGTCAGGAGATCATACAGGATGCCGTCCACCCGGTACCGGACCTTGAACCGTTCCTGGTAGGGCTCGATGTGAATGTCGCTGGCCCTCGCCTTGGCCGCCTGGGAGATGATGTGGTTGACCAGCTTGATAATGGGCGCGTCGCTGGTATCGTCCAGAAGGTCCGCCGTCCCCTCGATATCGGAGATGATCATGGAATCATTGTCTTCCATGTCTTGGACCAGCTGTTCAGCCGAATCCCGGTTCAGGTCGTAGGCGATGTTGATGGCCGACAGGATCGATTCCCGGGTGGCCAGTACCAATTCATAATTATCGGAACCGATGATTCGAATCAGGTCGTCCACCGGCTGAAATCCGGCCGGGTCGTTGACGGCGATGATGTATTTTCGATGCCTCCGGTCTTCCGCCTCGATGTCGGCCGGGGGTGCGGTCTCCGGCGAAGTTTCCGTACCCGGTTTCGGTTTCAGGCCCGCTTTCTGTCGGTTGTCGCCGTTGGTGTCCACCTCCAGAGGGACCATAAAATATTTTTTCAGGAACTGGATGGGCACATCCCGAATGATGTCGCTTTCATTCTGGTTGAGGGGAAGCTGATCCCATAAGGGCAGCCCGTATAAGCGGCTCAAAGCCTCGAGAAGCTGGTCTTCGGTGATGAATTTTTTTCTTACCAGGATGTCCCCGAGGCTTCCGCCTTTTTCTTTTTTAATTCGCCGGGCCTCCTGGTAATTTTCCTCGGTGACCCCGGCCTGGGTTTTTAATATTTCCGATAGGGGTTGCATAGTTTTCTCGCTTGCTGATCCGATCGAAGCGCACAGGCGCCCACCTTATTCAATGAAATCGGGAATGGTGTAGGTGGAGTCGGATTGGTCGAAGTAGCGCTGGTACAGTTTAATGCCTTCCTGCTCTTCGATCTTGTCAATTTGTTCTTTTTTGATTTTATAAAGTTCGGTGG
>JAABSQ010000197.1 GCA_011390315.1 Desulfobacteraceae bacterium | reverse complement strand
CATGGATTTAAAGGCCCACCCGAGACCCGGGATATCTCCGAGGCAGGGGATTTTATTGGTCGAATCATTAAACTGGTCTTCGATCAGCCCGCCGATCACGATGGTATTGCCGTCGTTGACGATGACGGTGGTATTGACGGTCCGTTTCTGGGTGGTGGGCCTTTCATCGATCTGGGTGCCGCTGACGATGCTGGATACCTCCTGTTCCAGGGTCAGCCGAATCAGCCGGTCTTTGCTGATCTGCGGCGTGACCTTCAAAGCGATGCCCACGTCCCGGTATTCATAGGTGTTATAGGTTTCGGAGGTAGCGGTGGTGCCGGTTTTGGTCTGATACGGAATGTTTCTGCCTACCGAGATGCTGGCCTCCTCATTGTCGGTGGTCAGCAACTGCGGTGTGGAAAGGATGTGGGCGAACTGGTTTCTGCGAAACACCTGAATCACGGCCGAAAGGTTGGGAAATTTCACCCCGGCGATTTCGATAAATTCTCCGAAAACCCCCAGGGAAAAACCCGGAGGCAGCAATACCGGTCCGCCCGCGGTGGCGGCGCCCGCCACACCGGCGATATTGGAAAAGCCGGAATCCCCGGGGCCGGACCATCCGCTGCCGAGCCAGGCATCCTTGTCGCTGCCGTATTCGACCTTTCCGCCGCCGATCCATTCGGTGCCGAGACTGAATTGCTTGGTGACGTCCACCTCCATGATCAAGGCTTCGATATAGACCATGGCCCGAGGGATGTCCAGTTGCTTGATGATGGATTCGACGACGGTGTATTCGTCTTTTTCCGCCATGATGATCAGGCTGTTGGTGGGCTTGTCGGCGCTGATCTTGACGTTTTCGGAGACGACGGGGCTTTCCGCCTTCCCCTCGGCCGGTTTGGCGGTCCTTCCGGTGGCCAGGGACTGAAGGGTCTGGGCCAATTCTTCGGCGGTGGCATGCTCCAGATAATAGACGTGGATTTTCTCTTTTCCCGGCGGCAGTTCCAAATCGAGCTGCTGAATCAACCGTTTGATGTTGATGGTATCCACTTCGCTGGCCAGAAGGACGATGGAATTGGTGCGCTCGTCGGCCACGAACTTTACCGGATCGGTAATCGGGGCGGGGGCCCCTTTTTTGGCGGTCCGCTGGGCTTGAAAGATCGAACTCAACACCCGGACCATCTTGGCGGCGTCTCCGTTGAGAAGCCGAATGACGGAGATTTCCTGGCCGATTCCGACCACGTCGATGGTTTTCAGGATGTGAAGCAGGCGCTGAATATTGGAATAGACATCGGTGACGATGAGCATGTTGGTGGGTTCATAGGCCAGAATCACGCTGCTCTTGGAAATCAAAGGTGCAAACAGCCGCTTGATGTCGTTGGGCTCCGCATACCGCAGGGGAATGATCTGGGTCACCACCTTGTCGTCCGGGGATACCGGCGCATGTTCCTGCCGTATCAGGGTCTGAATGCTCTTGGTGCGGGCGTCCGGGGCCGGTACGATTTTGGTCACCTCCCCCGATTCCACCGTTGTGAATCCATGGACTTCCAGCACCGATTCAAACACCTGATAGGCTTCCTTGACCGAAATCTTGGACGGAGAGATGATGGTGACCTTTCCTTTGACCCGACGGTCCACGATGAAGTTGGTCTCGGTCAGTTCGCTGATGAATTTGATGAAAACATTAATGTCCACATCGTTGAAATCGATGGACACGAACCGTTCCGCCTTGCCGTTGCCGTCGGCGTTTTGGGCAAAGCAGGAAGGCGCGGCGGTGAATAGAATGAACCAGATCAACAAGACAGATCCGAGAAATGTTCGAAAAAAACGAAGGAGAAAACAAATCATAATAGTCTCGCGTGTGCTCCTGTTCCGATAAGAGGTTCCAAAGTCGGGATCGGTCACGAAGCCGGATTATTCGATGGCATAGTCGATGTTCTGGAGCTGTCCTCTTCTGCGGATCTGCAGCTGCACATTGGGCGAGGATTTGAGGCTGTTGTAGAATTTCAGCGCATCGTCCACCGATTCGATCTGCTGGCCGTCGACCCCCACGATCACGTCGCCGGTGCGAAGCCCCAGTTTGGTGAAGATGGAATCCCGCTGAATGCGGGAGAGGGTCAAGCCGTCGGGTTTGCCGTCTTTAAAATGGGGTCGGATTCTGGCCTGCCGCATGAGGGTGTTGACGTTGTTGACCGCCTCATCGACTTCGGCGCGCTGAAGTGCGATGCGCTTGGCGCCGGAAGGGGCCGCTTCATCCGCGGCTTGGGCGAACGGATTCGGAGCACCGCCGGCCGTGGGCATGGCCCGGGAAAGTCTCGGGTTTTCACCGGTAGGCGGTTTTTCCATGCTCAGGATTTCGTCCTTGCCGCCCAAGGTGAGGACGATTTTCTCCCTCAGAATCTGTTTTACCGTCGCCCCTTCCACGGTGTCGCCTTCCCGGAACAGGTTCTGGGCCCGCTTTTTTTCCTCCTCGATGACCGCATAGGCCCGGTCCTTGTCGCCGGTGACGGTGCCCCAAAGCCGAAGCTTCAGCTCGGTCTGCTTCAGGGTCTCGATCTCAGGAGGCGGTTCGGGGGCGGTTGCGGGTTTGACCGCATCCCCGGTTTTAAAAAGATTCCGTTTTTCAATGGCGATATAGTCGGAAAGGGGCCGGGCCGGGGCTTCCTCCAGGTTCAGGGATCGATGGACCGAGGCCTCGGCCATATCCTCGAACTCGAGGCCGGCGGTCACGGACTTGTACAAACCGGTGACGCCGAGATACGCGGCCAGGGTGATGAACAGGATATTGAATACGGTGATATATTGCTTTTCAGAAAACATAACTGTCCTCTATTGTAGCGCGAATTGCGGCTGTGCGAGGGTCCCGGTGATGCGAAACGGAAAGGCGGTTTCCCCGCGGTTTTTTCTGAACAGAAGGGATACCACACCCTCCCCCAGTTTTGCAACGAGAGACGCATGGGGCTTCACGGTGCCCGAGAGATTCAGGGCGCTGTTTTCAGGCGGGTCTCTCAGCGTAACGGCCCCGGAGATATCCCCGCCGAGCTGGCTTCCCTTGGCAACGCACTCTTTCACCTCCAGTTGTTCCATGTCCTGAAGGGTGAGCTTGGCATCGATGGCGGCAAAGGAGATCTGCGCCAGGTTGAACAGCGGGGTCCCGAACTCGATCGTGCAGTCGGCCACATTCAGGTCGGCCTCCGCCGCGGAGGAAACCGGGTTGCCGAGGTACCGAACCTTTCCCGTCAGGTTTCCGGCCACCGAATGGGTGGACACGTTCCGGAGCGGGTCGATCTCCTCCAGATGAATATCGGCGAGGTCCGCATTCACTCGAATCCGGTCCGGGCTTTCGCCTTCGGGGGTCCCCTTGAGAAGGCTGCCCTCTCCGTGAACGATTCCGGAATAGAGGCGTCCGGTGAAGTCGATGGTGGGTTCGGGACCCAGAAGAGACAGCAACCGGGGAGAGATCCGCATCTCATCGACGGTCAGGACCGGATTTTTCCCCTCCAGCAGATTCGCCGACTCCAGTCGAAGGCCCGGCGGAAACGCGGGACGGACCTGATCGATAGTGAGCGCATACCCGGGTCTGGCGGTGCTGACCTTGAAGGCCAGGTATTTTTTGATCTCTTCGGAGGGAAACAGGAGATAGAGAAAAACCACCAGCACGACAATGGTGTACAGGGCGTACAGCACCCCTTTTTTCGGTATTCGCATCATGTCGGATCAATCCCCGTCCATCCGTCCTGCCGGAGTAGTCGCCATCGGGGGATAACCTCTACGCCTCAAAGGTTTCCACCTGAACCACCGCATCGATCAGGCCCTCCTTGCCGGTCTTGGTGATGGAGATCCGGCGGATGAAGACCATGTATTCGGAGGTTTCCACTTTATGAAGATAGGGGGTCAACTGCTTCATGTTGATGCCCTGAAGCTTCAACTCCACCAGCGAGACATTGAAAGGGCTGTTTCTCGGCCGGGATTTGGACGGCTTCATGTAGGCGATATTGTCTTTGACGCCGGCCTCGCCGGCCAGCTGATCCAGAAAGGAGAAGAGGGTGAAGCCCGCGGGCCGGTCTGCGAAGTATTTCTTGAAGGACCGGTTCTGTTCCGTCAAGGATTCGTATTCGGATTTCATGGTTCGCATCTGCTGAATGGTTTCCCGCTTGGCCTGAAGCATCCGCTCGGCCCGTTCCCGCCGTTCCAGGAAGGGGGTTACCATAAACTCGATGATTACATAGAGACAGATAAACGCCGCCGCCGCATAAACGGCGTATCGTTCCCGTTTGCTGAATCGGTTGAGTGCCTTCATAGGTCCACCTTCATTTTGAATCGGATCTTGTTGTCGTTTTTGTCTTTGTTGGTAGAGCTGATGGTCACCTTCTGAAAAAGGGCGGCCCCTTCCAGCTGGTTCTGAATCTCATCCACCGCATTGAAGGTGTCGGTGTCTCCGGAAATCAGGACCGTGTCTTCGTCGATCACCAGACGGGTCAATTCGACTTCGGTCTTGTCGGAAATCAGGCTGCTGATTTCGTTGAGGATGTCGATGGCCCGAATATGGGTTTCCGAATCCCCCGGCAGGAAGGTGTCCTTTCGCAACTCGTCCATGGCGATGCCCATCTGATGCACCGGGTCCACAATCCGCTGAACATCGGGGAAGGTGGACTTGAAAATTCGGGTGATCTGTCGATCCAGACTGTCCAGCTTTTTCCGGGTGACATAGGTTTCGAGGAGGACATTCATGAGAAGCATCAGCAGCAGGATACCCGCAAAAATGCCGATTTTGAGGAAATGGTGCTTGTGGGCCTCCCAGTTTTTCCGAACCGCAAAAGGGCCTTTTCTGAAGTTGAGGCCGTTTTTGCCGTCGATTCGACTGAGGGCCAGGGCCAGGGCATTGTCCATGGCGTCCGCTTGCCAGTGCACCCCGCTGACCAGCTTGATCCGGCCGTTGGTGCGTTGAAGCAGGTCGGTTCGGACCACCGGCAGATTCAGAGCGGTCTGCATTTTTTCTTCGAGGCCGGGCCCAAAATTCGATTGGCCGGGGCCGGTCAGATAAACCCGTTCCGCATGAAACCCCATCGACATGTTTTCCTCGAAGGCGGTCAGGGTTCGGCGAATATCGGCGCAGAGCCTGGACAGCTTATCGGAATTCTCGGCGGAAAGCGGGAAGGAACGTGCCAGACAGATTTGCCCCGATTGAACCAGGAACAGGGTGCACTGCCTCGAACAAAGTTCCAACAGAATCCAGCCGGTCGGAATATCCTCAAGACCGCTCAGGCATTGGACGGTCGAATAACCGCCGAGGCTGACGGTCTGCGGATCGAAGGCGAATGCTCCCAGTCGGTTCAGGTAGGTTTCCAAATCCTCCTTTTCCACCGCCATGGCCAGGATATCGGTCTGATCGCCCTGGCCCGATTGATCCACGGTCTGAAAATCGATGATGAGATCTTCCACCGGATAGGGAAGGGTCGGCTCCAGCTCAAAGGGAAGGACCTGGCCGATCTTTTTGGCCCCTTTAAACGGCACCTGAAGATTCCGATAGGAGATATGATCCGACGGAAAGGCGGCCACACACGCGGCATCGGCGGTATCCATCTGATCCGCAACCGATTGAAGGGCGGTGTTCAGGCCCGCCTCCCGATCCTCTCCGTCGGGGATGGGGATATGGAGCACATGCTCTATCTGGTTTTCCCGCAATCCGGTGTTGATCATCACCGCGGTGACGGCTTCATGGCGGACGTCCAGTCCGATAATTTTTTTGCTCATGTCAACTCGCCTGCCAGCTCAGGACCCTGCAGGTCCATTTACCGTTTTTGCCCTGTTCCCGGTGGACGACCACCGTCAGGGTCATTGTCGTTTCCTGAAGCTCGGCCGTGGACCGAATTCGAAAAAAATCGCTGGCGGTGGTGATCAGTTTGGGATCGATGGTGAGATCGCTCGGAATCTCGGGAACATTTTTATACCAGGTACCGCTGGTCAGATCGTTGACGAATTTCCCGTCTGCTTTTTCATTTCGGTAATCGTAAATGGCCTGGGCGTATTCAGGATTTTCAGAAGGCATCATGGCCATCAAGACCGGCAGATCGGCGGTATTGATGTTGATCTTGCCCTCGAAGGTGAAGTTCTTGCGCTCGATCGGCCGGGGCGCCCGGGTCATTCCGAGCACGGTCAAAAAATTTTCGGCCCCGGGCATTCGGGCTTCGGCGCCTTGAAACAGTTCGGGGGTGATCCCCTTGACCAGCATCAATTCATCGATGTGGGTAAAGGGGCCGTTACCCGGTTTGTAGGGCGGATCCAGCCCCTGGTAGTATTCCGCTTCCGCGCCGTTGAGCCCCGTCGTGGCGTCGTCATCCCCGGAATCGAGCCAGTCTTTGATGGAGTTGACGATGCCGCTGGCCTCCACATCGGTCATATCTTCATTTTGGGACAGCAACAGCCGAATGAACCGGTCCCACATAATCTTCTGAGATTCATTGAAATGGCGCCCCTTGGGAAAATCCACCAGGGCATTGATCTGAATCTTGCTCAACTCGTCCTCGATGGTGAAGCCGACCTTGCCCCGGTCATACGGAAAATCGGCCAGCAGCTCGGCTATTTTTTCCGGAGCGGCCCAATCCTCCTGAATCGAGTCGTTGTTGGTCTCCAGCTTGTCTTTGACCAGCATGGCCATGGCCGCATGGATGCCGGTGGCGGCCATCTGAGAGAGGGTAAGCCGGTCCCGCATGACCGCCGTGGAGACCACCGCCGCCCGCACCCGGCGGTTCAGTTCCAGAGCGCCGGTAATCAGCAGGGTGATGATGGTCAAGGTGATCAGAAGCGCCATGCCCCGGTCGTTTCGGGCGCCCTGTATCGATATGGAATATCTTTTATTCAATTTTTTCCCTGTAAACTGGAAAGTCTACCATGGTTTCGAAAAAAAGGGAACGGGTTTCATTCCCGGTTTCCAGCTGAATTCGAATCGCCCGAGGCGTGGCGTATTTGAATTCTCCGGCTTCGGAGTTCCAGGATTCGTGCTCGATCCCTTCTTCATCATAGTAGGTGAAGGTAAGGGATTTAACATTTTCGCAGAGCACCGGGTCTCCGCCTTTGGGTTCGAACTCCGGAAAAGGGGGCAGGGTGTCCGAACGTTTCAGCACCGGACCGGCGTCTTCGGTTTCCCGAACATAATAGACGATTTCCGCCACCCCCTCTCGAATGCCGCCGCCCATGCCTACGTGGGCCAGCGAGGTGAATCGAAACCGGGAATAACTCCCGCTTCCGGTGTAATCGCTGTCGCCCGCCATGCGGTAGGGGTCCGGCGGATCATCGAAACCGGGTTTGGAATAGGCGTAGCGGGGGACCGCATAGGCCGATTTGAGATCCAGTATCATTCGGTTGAGACAGTTGGTGGCCATTTCAAATTCGGTGATGCCCCGCTCGATGGGCTCCACACTGGAGAAGACCGCCCGATAGGAGCCGAAAATGGTCGTGACCACGACGCTGAAGATGAACATCGCGATCAGGATTTCAAACAGCGTAAAACCCCGCATTTTCTGATGGAAAGGTCGCTTTTCCATAAGGGTGATCAATCCGCTTACATTCTTATTCGGTTTCCGGCGCCATCTGATAGCTCCGGAAATGATAGGTGAATTCGTCTTCATTATAGGTGACGGTGACGTCGATTTTTTTGAAGTCTTCCGCCGCGTTTCCCAAGACTTCGGATTCGATCTCCTCGGTGGCGACGGACCAGGCATACCCCGGAAAATTTTCACCGAAATTCCCGGAATCCGAAAACCGGCTCTCGCTGATGCCGGCCGAGATACCGGCGATTCGGCTCTGGGCCAGAATCGGCGCAACAGTGTAAAACCGGACCGCCTCACTCATGGATATGGTCTGGGCGTGGAGTTGATATACCGCCACCAGCACGACGGCGATGATCGAAATCGCCGCCATGACCTCCAGCAGGGTAAAGCCGTCATGGCATTTTGGATGCTCAGTGGTCGAATCCGACATATTCTTCGTAATACTTGACCTTGGAAAGAAAGGGTTCGATCAATAAGGACGTTCGGTTGTTATCACCGTCCTCCAGATGTATCAATACCTTATCCGAGTAGCCGTCTTTGTAAAAACGGATGTCCGCCCGTCCGAAGGAAATTTTTTTTCCGTCGGGATATTCCACGTCGATGATCTCGATGTTCTCCGGCAGATCATATCCGCTTCGGGACGCCGCCGCCTGTTCCTCCTCGGACATGCCTTCATGGCTCACCCACATTCGGTCTTCCCCGAGTTCCAGGTGAAGGGTGTACAGTTTACGGTTTTTGAGGGCTTCGTGTTTGAGGGACCGAACCTTGATCATGAACCACCGGGAGACCTTCTTGGAGTTGTCGGTCAAAAAGGAGTCCCGGAATTTGGGAAGCGAGAATGAGAGCATGATGCCGATCAGGGCGATGACCACGATCAGTTCGACCAAGGTGTATCCGGAGGCGCCGGCCCGGATCGGCTTTGCCCGGGGGCCGGTTATTCGAGGTCCCAATTGGTGATATCCCTGTTTTCTTCTTCCCCCTCCGGGACCCCGTCCGCGCCGTAGGAGATAATGTCGTATTCTCCGTGAATGCCGGGGCTCAGATAGACGAATTCATTTCCCCAGGGGTCGAGGGGGACCCTTCCTTTTTCCAGATAGCCGCCCTTTTTCCAGTTCGACACGCCGGCGCCGGTTTCCGGGGGCTGCACCAGGGCCTGTAATCCCTGGTCGGTGGTCGGATAGTATCCGGTGTCCAGCTTGTACAATTTCAAAGCTGTTTCCAGCGCTTCGATCTGAATTCGGGCCTTGGTCTGTTTCGCCTCCCCGGGCCGGCTCATGATTCTCGGCACGATAAGCCCCGCCAATATGCCGAGGATGACGATGACCACCATCAGTTCAATCAGGGTAAACCCCTGCATATCGGGGTAATGTCTGGTCGGTTTGGTCCCCAAGTTGTCCTCCGTTTCGGTCTTGGTAAAATGGTTGAAGCTGTAAAATCCGGTTGAATCCGATCAGCGAACCAGTTCGTTCATTTCAAATATGGGCAGACAAATGGACAGGACGATAAACCCGACGATGACCGCCATCACCAGGATCATCATCGGTTCCAGTAAAGATGTCAGGCTCATGATCGTCGATTCGACCTCGTTTTCGTAAACATCCGCCACCTTGTTCAGCATCGGTTCCAGTTCTCCGCTCTGTTCACCCACCTGGATCATCTGGATGGACAGGGGCGGGAAGATATCGGTTTCGGCCAGGGACGCGCCCAATCCCTGGCCCTTTCCCACATCATCGGCGGCTTTGGCGATGGCATCGGACAAAAGCGCATTCCCGACGATATTTTGGACGATATCCAGGGCCGCCAACATGGTGACGCCGTTTTCAAGCAGAGATCCCAGGGTTCGGGCGAACCGGGCCACGGCCAGTTTCTTGATCAGGATTCCGAATCCCGGCAGATTCAGCATCGTTTTATCCCACATCTGCCGCCCCTTCGGGGTCTTTTTGAAATGGTGCAGCATCACCAGCAGTCCGGCCAGGAGGATCAGAATCATCCACCAGAAAGATTGAAAGAATTCGCTGGCGCCGATCAGAAACCGGGTGGGCGCCGGCAGGGCTTTGTCCATATCCGAAAAAATGGAGGCGATGCTCGGAACGATGAAGGTGAGCAAGAAAAAAAGTACGAGTACGCCGATGACCGCCATCAGAATGGGATAGGCCAAGGCGGATTTGATTCGGTTGCTCAGGGCCTGTTGCTTTTCGGTGATATCCGCCAACCGTTCCAGAACGATCTCGAGCGTCCCCGAAGATTCCCCTGCCCGGACCATGTTGACGTACAGGGATGAGAAAACGCCGGGATAGGGATCGAGAGCCACCGCAAAGCTTTTCCCTCCCACCACGGCATCCTTGATCTGGGCCATCACCTTTTTAAAACCGGGTGATTTGATCTGGGGAATCATCGTATCCAGGGCGGTGACCAGGGGAAATCCGGCGCCCACCAGGGTGGCCAGTTGTCGGGTCATCAAAGAGACTTCTGCCGGTTTGACTCGGGTCAGAGACCGGGACAGTCCGGTGAACCGGGAGGATTTCTGAACCGAGGTCTCCCGGGTTTCCTTAATGGCCACCGGGAAAATTTTCGACACCCGAAGCTTCTGTTTTGCGGCCAGGGAACTTTCGGCATCGATAATTCCGGAGACGGTTTTGCCTTTCACATTTAATGCGGTATATTCGTAGACAGGCATCTTTTATATACTTTCGAATTTGCGGACATTCGACGTTCCTGATACCGGTTTAAATCGCACGAACCGGTTCATGGGCGCCGCCGGAATTTCCACGGGCGCTGTGTCTGGATGCGCCATAAGAAAAAAATCTTATCCTTTTTTATTTCTCTTTTCAAGTGATTTCATCACATTTAAAAACATCGTCGGTCGCATGACCGTCCATCAGCGGTTCTTAACCGGAAGGCGACCGTATAATAAACTTGTAATTCATGGAGATCAACGGTAATCGTAGGAAAAAATAATGAACCGACGTCAACCCGGAAAAAGATGGGCAGGGCCTATGGAAGGTAAGGACAAGACGATTCTCTTTGTAGATGATGAAGAGAGTCTGTTGAATATCACCAGCGAATATTTTCAGCAGCGGGGTTTTCGGGTCATCACGGCCACCAACGGCATCGAGGCGCTTAATACCTTGAAAGATGAAAAAGTCGATTGCTGTTTCACCGATATCAATATGCCCGAAATGGACGGGCTTCAACTGGCCGAGCATCTGCGGAACATCGACAACACCATTCCGGTCGTGGTGATGACCGGGTTCCCCTCCCTCGACAATACAATTCATACGCTCAAAAACGGGGTGGTCGATTTTTTGATCAAACCGGTGAACCTCAAGCAGATGGAGGTGTGTGTGCGAAGCGTTCTGAGGGAACGGGAGCTTTTCATCGACAATATTTTTTTAAAAAAAGAGGTCGAAAAAAAAGAGCGGCTGGAAAGACTGAACACGGAACTGCGCAACAAAGTGGATGAACTCCAGATATTCACTCGAATCATGGAGGATTTCACCACCGTTCAGAAAAGTTTCGATGTTTTTGAGATTTTAGTACAGATGACCCTCGAGATCGCCCACGCAGATGCCGCCCGGTTTTATGTCATCAATGAAGCGGTGCGGAAACCCGTGGAGGTGGCCGCCTGCTTTGCACCGCCGGAACCGGCTTCGGATTATTCGTCGAGGCTGGAAGTGCCGGGCCGAAGGGACCCCTTTCACGGTGCCGAAACAACCGAGTCGATCATTATGGATATCGCGTTGGGCCGGGACAAAAAACCGGTCGTCATTTCAGAAGGCGGCGGAGTCATTGCGCTTCCTGCCGGTATGCGATCTTTTTTGGCGGTTCCTCTGGTCATTCGGGATAAGGTATTCGGTGTGCTGACCGCATCCGTTCATCGGGAAAAACCGGAATTCAGCGGAAAGGTGCTCTACTATCTTTCCTTTATGGCGAACAAAGCCGCCTATGCCATTGAAAATCTCGCGCTGTATGAAAATATCTATGAAAACCTTCTGGCTACCCTGGACGCGCTGGTGCAGGCCATCGAAGCCAAGGATTTTTATACAAAGGAACACTCCCGTCAGGTGACCGGCATCGCCTTTGCCATTGCCAAGGAGATGGCCTGCGGACAGGAAGAACTGGATATCCTGGAGGTCGCCGGCCCTCTGCACGACATCGGCAAAATCGGAATTCCGGACCACATTCTGCTCAAACCCGGCCGACTGACCCGGGAGGAATATGAAACCATCAAGCTGCATCCGACCATCGGCGCCGATATTGTGGGGCAGCTCGGCCTCTGGGAAAGAGAGCAGCAGGTCATTCGCCACCATCATGAACGGTTCGACGGCGCCGGTTATCCGTCCGGGTTAGGGGGTGACAATATTCCGCTGCTGGCCCGGATTCTATCCGTTGCCGATGTATTTGACGCCATGGCATCGGACCGGGTCTACCGCAAAAAGATGGATGAGGATCATGTATTCGACATCATCCGCGGGGCGGCCGGAACCCAGTTCGATCCGGATGTGGTTCGTGTATTCGAACGGCTGTACCGGTCCGGGAAGATTCATGACCTATAGAAAAATGCAGCGGGGGATTCCGGTTCCAACAAAGCGATGACCCGACGGCGCCGCAGGTGGATACGGCACGAAGACTCGGAAAAATAAGGAGAGAGGCATACAAATAAGAATGACCGGACAGAAACCGGTCATTTCAAAAACGATTTGTGCTTATTTTTAAAAATTGTTTGTGATCGGGGCGAGAGGATTTGAACCTCCGACCCCTTGAACCCCATTCAAGTGCGCTACCAGTCTGCGCTACGCCCCGACACAAGCTCATTCCTTACCACTATAAGATTGTGGGTGTCAATGAAAAAAATGAGGATGTCGAAGGCGCGTGAAAAACCGCTCGCTCGGCCGCAAGGGTTGAAATCCGGCGATACGGTCGGCATCGTCGCCCCGGCGGGCGCTTTCCAGGAGGGGGCCCTCGACTTCGGAATCGAATTGTTGAAAGAAACCGGGTTCTCGGTTCGAATCCCGGAGGATCTGTATGCCCGAAAAAAATACCTGGCCGGTTCGGATCGGCGCCGGGCCGAAACGATCAACCGATTCTTTTCGGATGATTCCATTCAAGCCATCGTGTGCGCCCGGGGCGGATTCGGCTCCATGCGGATTTTGGATCGATTGGATTATGCGGCCATTCGAAAGAATCCCAAAATTTTTCTCGGATTCAGCGACATTACCGCTCTGTTGTGGGCGCTTTACGCCCGGTGCGGAATGATCGTTTTTCACGGGCCGGTGCTGACCTCTCTGCAGCAGTCGGATACCGATTCCGTGGATTCTTTTCGGCAGGTGTTTTTTTCGAACGAACCGGTCCGGATGGTTCCGGATGAACCCCGGGTGCTTCAATCCGGGATCGCATCCGGCCGGGTGGTCGGCGGCAATCTGGCCACCTTATGCCATCTGGTCGGCACCGACTACCAGCCGGATTTCAACGGGTGCCTGCTCCTTCTGGAAGATCGGGGGGAGCCCCTCTATAAAATCGATCGCATGCTGACCCAACTGCACATGGCAGGCAGTCTCGAAGGCGTAGCCGGAATTTTGCTCGGCGGTTTTGAATCCTGCGGCGCAGAAGCGGCGGTTTTCGAGATTGTATACGACCGTTTTCATAAGAACAATATCCCCATCATGGGCGGCTTTCCCATCGGACACGGCCCCAGGAATATCACCCTCCCTCTGGGAGGCGGCGCCGTCCTGGATACCGATCGCGGATGCCTCTCCTTTCTCGCGCCGGCGATTCGGAATGAAGGTGTCCATTGATATCTTCGGATCCTATCGACCGGTTGATGGGAAAAGGGGTGCGGGACCACGTTTTTCCCGGCGCCGTTTTATTGGTCGCCTGCCGCGGAGAGGTGGTTCATCATCAGGGTTATGGCCTGGCGAATCTGTACACCGGAACCCCTGTAACCACCGAAACCCTTTTCGACCTGGCTTCCCTGACCAAGCCCCTGGCCACCGCATTATCGGTAATCAAGCTGATCGAAACCGGACGGCTTCGACTCGCTCATTCCCTGGAAGCCTTGTTTCCCGAGACCGCCGGCACCGATAAGGGTCCCATCCGAATCGATCAATTATTGGCTCACAATTCGGGATTGCCCGATTACCGGCCCTTTTATGAAAGATTGGGAGCCGCTCCCCTCGAAACCAATAAATCTCTATTAAGAAAACAAATTTTAAAAGAGCCGCTGATCGGGCCGATCGGCCGAAAGGTTCTCTACAGCGATTTAGGGTTCATGCTTCTGGACTGGGTGATCGAACGGGTGTCCGGTACCAGACCGGACAGGTTCATTACCCAGCAGGTTTATGCGCCTTTGGCGCTGGACCGCCTGTTTTTTGTGGATTTGGAAGGGCCATTGCCGCAAGGGCGTTTCGCCGCCACCGAACATTGTCCTTGGCGGAATCGGGTGCTGGAAGGTCGGGTGCATGATGAAAACGCCTTTGTTTCCGGAGGCATTCAGGGGCATGCCGGGCTTTTCGGCACTGCGGCGGCGGTGTACCGGCTTTTGTCGATTCTGCTGGTCGCCTATCACCGACCGTCTTCATTCGGTTCAAAAGAAGACAGCATTTTTCCGGGAGCTCTGGTGCGCAGATTCTTGAAGCCTTTTGAAGATACCGGCCGTTCCTTGGGATTCGACCGGCCGTCCCCTGCCGGTTCAAGCTGCGGGGGTTTTTTTTCCGACGATACCGTGGGTCATCTCGGCTTCACCGGCGCCTCTTTTTGGATGGATCTTGAACGCTCCGTCATAGTCATCCTGCTCACCAATCGAGTCCACCCGTCCCGAAACAATGTAAAAATCAGAGGCTTCAGACCGGTATTGCATGATCGGGTCATGAAAGAGCTGGGGTATGGACGAAAGGCCGAACCCGGGGAAATCGGGTAATTTTCTGCTTGTCATGGCATCCGGTTTCTGATAGCACACTCTATTTGAATTCCGATTTCCGACAAACACTTCACGGGCTGTTTACGGATGAGCATTTTTTGCGCTTAGCTAAAGAGGGGTCATGGGGCTATTTTTAGATTCTATTTTGGGTATGTTTTCGAGTGATCTGGCGATCGATCTCGGCACTGCGAATACACTGGTGTATGTCAAAGGCAAGGGAATCGTTCTGAGTGAACCCTCTGTGGTGGCGGTGCGCACTGACGGACGGATGAAAAGCCGGGTTTTGGCCGTGGGGCTCGAGGCCAAAAACATGCTGGGGCGAACCCCAGGAAATATTGTCGCGATTCGTCCCATGCGCGACGGGGTCATCGCCGATTTCGAGGTGACCGAGGCCATGATCCGTCATTTTATTCACAAGGTCCACAACCGGCGGACGTTTGTCCGTCCCCGAATCATCATCGCGGTCCCTTCCGGCATTACCCAGGTGGAGAAACGGGCGGTTCGGGAATCCGCCGAATCGGCGGGCGCCCGGGAGGTGTTTTTAATCGAAGAGCCCATGGCTGCGGCCATCGGCGCCGGGCTTCCCATTACCGAGCCCACCTGCAATATGGTGGTGGATATCGGGGGCGGAACCACCGAAGTGGCGGTGATTTCCCTGGCGGGAATCGTGTACAGCCGATCCATTCGCGTGGCCGGAGACAAAATGGATTCCGCCATTATTCAATATATAAAGAGGAAGTACAATCTTCTGATCGGCGAACGAACCGCCGAAAACATCAAGACCACCATCGGCAACGCCTACCCCGATCCCAATGAAATAGAGACCATGGAAATCAAGGGGCGGGACCTGGTCACCGGGATTCCGAAGATTTTGACCATCAATACGGAAGAGATACGGGTGGCCATTTCGGAGCAGATCGACGCGATTGTCGAAACGGTGAAGATCGCTCTGGAGCAGACCCCGCCGGAACTCTCCGCCGACATCGTGGACCGGGGGATCGTTCTTACCGGCGGCGGAGGGCAGTTGAAAAACCTGGACAGTCTTTTGAGAGAAGAGACCGGGCTTCCCATTACGGTCACCGATGACCCGCTGTCTACGGTGGCGCTCGGTTCCGGAAAGACCCTGGACAGCATTGAAATTTTAAAACAGGTGATCATCACGTAACCAAATGTTTTCAAAGAAGACGGTGCTGGTCATCGGCATCATTCTCTTTTTTGCTGTCAACCTCATATTTCTTTCGCTTTCCATTCGGCATCACGACTCCTCCTTCGGAACCGAACCCTATGCGATCTCGGTTGCGGGTCCGTTCCAAAATAGTTTCAGTTATCTGATCGGGAAAATTGAGAATGTCTGGTACGGGTATTTCGTTCTGGTATCTGCGGCGGAGGAGAATCAATACCTGCGGCGGGCCCTCAGTCAGGCGGTGGAAAAGGCCGGCAGGTGCGATGAACTGTTGCTTTCCAACCGCCGGCTTCGGCGACTCCTGGATTTTAAGGATCGTATCGACAATCGGGTAGTGGCCGCCGAAGTCATCGCCAGAGATCCGTCTCCCTGGTTTAAAAGCATCGTGATTAATAAAGGAAAAGCGGAAGGGGTGGAGGTTTCGCTCCCGGTGGTGATTCCCGAGGGGGTGGTGGGAATTGTGACCGACGTGTCCGCCCATTACGCCAAGGTGTTGATGCTGATCGATCGCAACAGCGCCATGGACGCCCTGGTGCAAAGAACCCGTGCCCGGGGAATGATCAAGGGGACTGCGGATAATTTATGCACATTTGAATATGTCCTGCGAAGGCATGATGTAATCGTCGGGGATATTATCGTTTCCTCGGGGCTGGACGGGGTTTTCCCCAAAGGGCTTCGGGTGGGGCGGGTTTCCGATATCGTGAAGCAGAGCTCGGGGATTTTTCAAGAGATTACCGTGAGCCCGTTTGCGGATTTTGAAACCCTTGAGGAGGTTCTGGTGATACTGAATCCGCCGTCCGCCGAATTTGCGATTCAGCCATGACCTATCTCTTCTATTTTATTATCAGTATATTTTTCATTTTATTTCAGACGGTGCTGATCCCCCGTCTGTTCGGGCTGGAATATGTTTACGACCTGTTCATTCCCTTTGTTCTCTATCTGACCCTGTTTCGACCCTTCATCGAGGGGATACCGGTCATTCTCGTTCTCGGGCTGCTGCTGGACAGCCTTTCCGCCGGTCCCTTCGGGCTTTACGGGACATGCTATATCTGGCTCTATTTCAGCGTGAGGTGGGGGGTCCGGTACCTGCACTTCGGCAATGTGATTCTTCTGCCCCTGGTTGTGGTTTTGAGTGTGGCCGTTCAGAATCTTCTTTTTCTTGGCGCCGTCTTTCTTTTCGGACAGGATTGGCTGTTGCAGGATTTTCATTGGGATGACAAATTGGGGCAGCTGGTCTGGGCCGGTTTCACAGGTCCTTTTGTGATGGCGGGATTGGGTGTGCTGCAGGGCGGCTGGCATCTGATGGTGAATGGAGGCGCCGCCGGAAAAGAGCGCCCCGGATGAATCCAGGCCGGTCGACACCGGGCCGTCCGACTGACCATCCCGGTGCTTATCAGAGGATGAGGTAAATTTGTGAACCCGTATTTGAAAACCCTGGATACCGAATGGTTTAAAAAGCGCTTGACCGTGGCCATGCTCTGCGTGGTGGCGGTATTTTTGGTTTTATGCAGCCGACTGTTTCACCTTCAGGTGGTGGAGGGGCGGGAATATTATCGGCTTTCTGAAAACAACTGCATACGCCTTCAGACTATCGACGCCCCCAGAGGCCTGATTTACGACCGGAAGGGGAAGCTTCTGGTGGACAACCGCCCTTCTTTCGATTTGAGCATTGTGCTCAAAGACGCCAAGCCGGTGGACCAGACCCTGAAAAAGCTTTCCGATTACCTTCGTGTTCCGGAGGAAGCATTGCGGGCCGTCATTCAAAAGGCCCGGGGGGCGGCGCCTTATAAACCGATTCTGCTGAAAGAGGATATCGGCCGGGATATGCTGGCCGCCGTCGAGGTTCATCAGTTTGATCTTCCCGGCATTCGGGTGGATGTGAAATCGCGAAGACATTATATCTACAACAGCGCCATTCACCTGGTGGGGTATTTGAGCGAAATCAATCCGGAAGAACTCAAGAACGGAGATTATGTCGGAAGCCGCGGCGGCGATTTTATCGGACGATACGGGGTGGAAAAGTCTGCCGGGGATTATTTGCGCGGACAGACCGGAGGCCGTCAGGTGGAGGTCAATGCCCGGGGCCAGGTGGTCAAGGTCCTGGAAACGGTGGAGGCCGTTCCCGGAAAAAATGTCTATTTGACCATCGACCATGAATTGCAGCAGAAAGCGGAGTCTTTGTTGACGGGGTTGGACGGGGCGGTGGTCGCCATGGACCCGGATACCGGCCAGGTGATCGTATCGGCCAGTACCCCGGCCTTCGACCCCAATGCATTCGTGGACGGGATGTCCCGGGAGGAATGGCTGAGGCTGACCTCCGATAAAGCGAATCCTTTGGAGAACAAAGTCATTCAAGGGGAATACCCCCCGGCCTCGACCTATAAAATCGTGACCGCCATCGCCGGGCTCGAAGAAGGGGTCATCGATAAGAACACGACCTTTTATTGCCCCGGTCATTACTGGTTCGGAGATCGCACTTTTCGATGCTGGAAACGCGGCGGACACGGCCGCGTTAATGTGATCAGTGCCATATCGGAATCCTGTGACGTCTTTTTTTACCAGGTCGGCCAACGGCTCGGGGTCGACCGCCTGGCCGAATACGCGAAAGCCTGCGGGTTGGGCGCACATACCGGAGTTCAATTGGGGGATGAAAAGGCGGGGCTGATCCCGACAGCCGCCTGGAAGCGGCAGCGGACCGGCATTCCCTGGCAAAAGGGGGAGACCCTTTCCATCGCCATCGGGCAGGGGTACAATCTGGTGACGCCCCTTCAGATGGCTGTTCTGACTTCGGCGGTGGCCAACGGCGGGACCCTGTTGAAGCCCCATATCCTGAAAACGGTAGAGACCGCCCGAGGAGAACCGGTGTATAACTGCCGAAGAGAGGAGACCGGCCGTCTGCCGGTCAGTCCCGAAAATCTATCGCTTGTCGAGAAAGGCTTGTGGGAGGTGGTCAACGGCGAAAAGGGGACCGCCCGCCTGGTGCGGCTTGAGCAGATCGATCTCAGCGGAAAAACCGGTACGGCTCAGGTGGTGGGGCGGAAAAATACCGAAGGTATCCCGGAGGATGAAGTGCCCCGGCACTTCAGAGCCCATGCCTGGTTTGTGGCCTACGGCCGGTTCGGCAATTCAAGTCTGGCTGTGGCGGTGTTCGTGGAACATGGAGAACACGGTTCCGGTACCGCCGCGCCGATCGCAAAGGAATTGATTAAAACCTATTTTCTGGGTGATGCGCATTCCCATGCTGTTTACCATTTCCCCTGAACACGATGTTTGACCGAAGATTGGCGCAAAATTTCGATTGGCCTCTGCTGGGAATCACGCTCGCCCTTTCTTTTGTCGGGGTGGTCTCTTTGCACTCCGCGCTGGGAGCCGGGGTTCCTTCGTCTCCCGAGCGGATATTGTACCTGAAGCAATGGATCTGGTACGGCGCCGGGTGGATTGCGATGACGGTCTGCTTTTCGATCGATTATAAAAAAATCGAGAGATGGGGGATGCCGATATACGCTTTAATCAACCTCCTTCTGGTGGCGGTTCTGTTTTTCGGCCGTTATGTCGGCGGCTCCAGACGTTGGCTGGGGCTGGGGCCGATTTCGATTCAGCCTTCGGAGATGGCCAAAATCGCCGTCATTATCATGCTGGCCCGGTATTATGCCCGGGTCGTCAGAAGCGAAGGGCTTTCCGTTCGGGAGCTGATTCTGCCGTTTGTGTTTACGGCGATACCGTTTGCTCTGATCGTCCAGCAGCCCGATCTGGGAACGGCCATGATGGTTTTTCTGATTGCGGCCACCATGACCCTGTATGTCAAAATCGAGCGGAAAACGCTCATCTGCCTGACCCTGATCGCCGTTCTGATCGGGGGAATGGGCTGGTTTTATCTGAAA
>JAABSQ010000196.1 GCA_011390315.1 Desulfobacteraceae bacterium | reverse complement strand
CTGGACCTCGGTCTCGCCCTGTCGGTCCGGAAAAGCGAGACCTTTCTTCTCGGTGAACCGTTCTCTTTCACCTACGGCGCCGAGGACGGCGAAAGCCGCGTCACCGCCCTGCGGTTCATCCAATCCTTCGTGGACCGGACCCCGTCCACCGCCCTGGCGCTCCGCTCCACCTTCAGCCTGGGCGTCGATCTGTTCGGCCCCACGATTCACGGGAAAGGGCGGCCGGACAGTCAGTTTTTGACGTGGCTGGGCCAGGTTCAGTATGCCCGGCGGCTCGGCGATTTATGGGGCCAGGTCATCTTCCGCGGCGATTTTCAGCTTTCCGACGATTCACTGCTTTCCCTGGAGCGGTTCGCCGTCGGCGGCGCCGGCACGGTTCGGGGCTACCGGGAGAACGAACTGGTCCGGGACAACGGATACAGCCTGTCGGTGGAGTGGCGGTATCCGGTCTGGCCGCGGCGGGCGCAAAAATCATCCAAAAGTACCTTTCAAATCGCCCCTTTCATGGATTTCGGCTCGGCCTGGAACAAAGGCGAAACGGCCCACGACGACCGCCTCCATTCCATCGGCGTCGGTCTGTTGTACACCTACGGCGACTGGATCGACGCCGAACTCTACCTGGCTCACGATCTTGAAAAGGCCGGGGAGAAAACGGATCACGACCTGCAAGACGACGGCGTTCACTTTCGGGTGACCGTCAATTTATTGTAAGGAGGATACCGTGAGAAAACCAGCCAGCCGCATTTTTTCGATGGTCAGCGTCCTCTCAGTGTTTCTCATGGTGTCCGGCCCGGCCCTGAGCCACGGTGCGGGACAAAATGACGGAAACCTTGCCCAGGCCGGGTCGGCCGGTGAAATTCGTCAATTGAACCATAGGATAGCCGAAGCCCAGGGCCAGGAGAAAATCGACCTGATGATCCGTCGGGGAGAGACTTACCGGAAATCGGGCCACTATGACGCCGCTTTCTCCGATTTCCGTGAAGCGATGGATCGATCGAAAGCGGGGAACGATCCGGTACTGACGGCGGTCGCGACCCAAAATCTCGGATACGTCCACTATCTTCGACAGGAACACGATTTGGCCGAATCCCTTCTGCGATCCGCGCTGGAAGCCGCCGAATCGCTGATTCAACCGGCTTTGACCGCATCCTGCGCCAACCGGCTGGCCATTGTCCTGTCAAGCCAGGGGCGGCGGGAGGAAGCCTATCCGCTGTACCGGCAGGCCCTCGATTTGGCCCAAAAAGCGGAAGAACCGGCCCTGACGGCCGCGATCCACCGCAACCTTTCGCGGCTGCTGGACGACAGCGACCGGGCCATGGCCGAATTGACCGCCGCGCGGGGAGCGGCTGCCAATGTCGATTCCAAACCAGAGCGAACCGACCTGCTGTTGGGCATTGGCGCAGAGGCGAGCGAGGAACGGTTCGGGGATTCGGGGCTGGCCCTGGCCTACGACGTCCTGACCCAGGCCCTTCAGCTTTCATCGGATCTCGGCGACCCCCGCCGGATCTCCCAGGCCGCCGGCCGACTGGGCGCCCTTTACGAGCGGCGGAATCGCATCGACGAAGCCCTCGGCCTGACCGAACAGGCCCTGGAAGCAGCTCAGAGTATTAGAGCCGACGATCTGCTGATGCAATGGGACTGGCAGCTCGGCCGGCTCCTGCGGGCGCAAGGCGACCGGGAACGGGCCATTGCCGCTTACAGACGGGCGGTCTACCACATCGAAGCCATCCGTCAGGACATTCCCGTCACCTACCAGGGCGGAAAATCTTCTTTTCGGGAGACCTTGGCCCCGATTTACATGGGACTTGCCGACCTGCTGCTGACGCAATCCGACGCCGTTTCCGGGGATGAAGCCCGGCAAGCGTTGCTCCGGGAGGTCCAGAGTACGGTGGAACGTCTCAAGCGGTCGGAGCTGACCGATTATTTCCGGGATCCCTGCATCGCGGCATTGAGTCGGGGCGTGGAAACGCTTTCGCCCGGAACCGCGGTAATCTACCCCATCATCATGGACGACCGGCTGGAGCTTCTCGTCAATGTCGCCGATCGCCTGGAGCGGCGGAGCACACCGGTCGATCGGGAAACCTTGGAATCCGCCGTATGGGATCTGGTTCGGCGGTTGCGAAATGAAGACGATTACGAAGTCCTATCGAAACGCCTGCATTCCTGGCTCATCCAACCACTGACCCCGGTGCTGGAGGCAAACGAAACCCAAACGCTCGTTTATGTGCCGGACGGGGTTCTCCGGATGTTGCCCATCGCTTGTTTGTGGGACGGCCGGCGGTTTCTGGTGGAGCGATATGCCAACGTCTCCGTGCCCGGCCTGACTCTTCT
>JAABSQ010000195.1 GCA_011390315.1 Desulfobacteraceae bacterium | reverse complement strand
ATCCGGCGCCGTTGGCGCGAAGGGAAATGGACACCCTCATGGCCGGGATGAGCGAGCCGGGTCCGGTGTTGAACGAACTTCCCGGCCCCTTATTGGCCGCGTTGCGCGGCATCGGGCAGACAGAGATGCGGCGGGGGGTGCGCGGGCTGTCGGTGACGCCGGCCCAACTGGCTGAACCAGACGGGCGCACAGACCAGGAAGATTTGCCGCCGGAAGACATCGAAAACATCCGACGGAAATTGATGCTGCCCGGCGCAATGGTGGAGATCCGCCGGCTTTCGGAACGATTGCCGGGAAAAGTGCTGTTGAACGAAAACTTCGGCCTGGAGCGGTTCTCTTCCGAGCTGACGGGGGAATCCGCCTACCGGGTGGTCCATATCGCCTCCCATGGCTATTTCGGTGGATCGCCGGAGCAAAATTTCATTATGACCTATGACCATCGCCTGGATATGGATCGCCTGGCGGCGCTCATCCGGCCCAAGCAACTCGCCGCTCGACCGGTGGAACTCATCACCCTCAGCGCTTGCCAGACAGCCCAGGGAGACGACCGTTCCCCCCTTGGGTTGTCGGGCGTGGTGCTGAAATCGGGGGCGCGCAGCGCCATAGGGGCATTATGGCCTGTTTCCGACAGCGCCGCTCAGGATCTGTTGCCCCGGTTTTACGCCAACCTGGACGACCCGGGCGCAACCAAGGCCGAAGCGCTTCGCAAGGCCCAAATGGCGTTGATGGCGGAAGCGGATTACCGGCACCCCTTTTACTGGGGGCCATTCATTCTCGTGGGGAACTGGCTATGAAACGATGGATTGTATTCGGTATGCTGATGATGCTGGCGGGGGCTGGCGCTCCTGCTTCAGGGGCCGAAGAGGAAACGGTTTTCAAAGATTGGGCGCTGCGTTCTCCGGAAGAGTCCGCCGAATGGGTTCTAGAACAGCGGGTCTTTATTGAGGGCAACGAAAAGGCGCCGCTGGTCCGCATCGCCATTCAGGGTCTCGACGCCGAAATCGAAGGGGAAGAAACGGAATCACTCTGGGTGGTGATCAGCGTTCCCTTGGGGGTGCTTCTTCGTCCGGGGCTGCAACTGACCATTGATGACGACGATCCGTCGAATATCCCGATTCACCATTGCCGGGCGGGCGGCTGCATCGCCCTTTTGCCTTTGAGTCCCGGTTTGCGAGGCGATCTTGAGGCGGGGCTCAAAGCTCAGGTGGCCTTTCACACCCTAAACGGTCAGCGGGTGGGCGTCCCCGTTTCCCTGATGGGCGTCAAGGCGGGCATCGCCGCGTTGGAGAAAAAGTCAGCCAAATGAATCAGAAGTGGTGGGAGTGAAATGAAAAAGAACCTGAAAAGAACCTTGTGCGTTTGCATAATCGCCCTGTTCTGCGGCCTCATTTCGACGCCGCTTTTCGCCGAGGATGATCTGGTGCAGGCGAAAATCGGCATCAAGATCAAAACGGGCCAGGGCGAAATGCGGGCCAAAGCGCGAAACGTGGTACGGGCGGGAGATTATATCCGGATCTGCATCCACCCGCAGGAAGATGCCTGGGTCTATGTCGTCCATGCCGACGACGCTAAAGCCGCTCTGCTCAACATGACCATGCAGCGGGTGCAAAGTACGCTGCTCTGCTTGCCCTCCATGTACGCATTTTACAGATTGGACGGCGGGAGTCCATTGGAGAAGATTACCATCGTCTGCAGCCCGAAGGAACTGCCGAGGCTCTCAGGAATGATCGACGGAGGCCTGACGGCGGATCGTTGGGCGGCCATTGAAGGCGACCTGACCGCGCAGAGCGAGATCAGCCTGGCCCGGGAAGGAGAGCGAACCTTCGGCATCGCCGGCAATGTCCGCGGAACCGAAACCCTGGAAGCCGGCGATCCGTTCGTTCAGGATCTGCCGATCTATTCGGGCAAGGGCCTTCTGGTCAAAACGTATGCGTTCATGGTTCAAAAATAAGGACCAGCGCCGATTTATCGGCATCCTGACCGCCGCAATGCTTGCGGTGGTTTCACTGGCGCTGTTCGGGCTGGGCGGCGTCTGGAACACATACGATTACAAAGCCCTCGATGTTCTCTTTAAAAAAGCCGTCGAAAGCGGCCACGGCCCCAGGCGATCATTCACACCTCAAATTCTTTATTTGACGATTACAGACGAGACCTATGATTTTTTCGGAAAACATTTTCTGGATAGAAAGGATCTTGCCGAACTCAACAATGCACTGGCTCTTCTTGGGTTGGAAACCGTTATCTATGACCTGATCTTTGCACGCCCCGGCATGCCGGATTCAGATGCGGCGTTTGCCCGTTCCATCCAGAAGCTGGAATCGGTTTATCTGCCCATCGGCTGCGAGATACAGGAAAAATCCGCTCCATTCAGATGGAAAACGGCGAGGGGACAGGAACAGTACTTGAGGGATCAGCTTGGGCGTCCCGTCGAGAAGGGGCGGTCCATGCCCTATCATGCCGTCCGCGCCGTCATGCAGCAGAAACCCTTTGCAGTCGCCGGCAGCGGAACCGGCGACATCAACGTCCCCGCCGACCCGGACAGCGTCTATCGCCACATTCCGCTGCTGATAAAAGTGGATGATCGATTCATGCCCACCCTCAGTCTTTCCGTTTTCCTCGACTGGGCCGGCGTCGCCATGGAAGATGTGATCGTCGACTGGGGCGACAGTCTGATCGTTCCCGCAGCCGCAAGCGAACGGTTGGCAAGGGATGTGGTCATTCCCATTGACCATCGGGGACGCGCTTTTGTCCCCTTTGTCGGTCCGATGGGCGAGGATTTTGACACCATTCCTGTTCAAACATTGCTCCAGTACAGCCGGGACAACGGGTTCCGGGGCAACCTGCTGCACCGTTTCGAAGGAAATTTCGTCCTGATCGCTGATGTGGCCGTAGGCATTTCGGACCTGGGGGCCACGCCCCTGGAAGCCGCTGTCCCTCTCGTTACGCTGCATGCCGCTGCGCTCAACGGTATGTTGACCCGGACCTTTTACCGAAAGTGGTCATCTGAGGGGGCAATGACGGTCATTTTTCTGTCGGTCATCCTCTTCGGAGCTGCGGCCGTTTTCCGATCTTCCTGGGTTCTCTATGGCGTCGGATTTCTGGTGCTCATCAGTATAATCGGCCTGACATGGGCCGAAATGATCCACTTCCGGCTCTTTCCGATCATGACCGTGGGGACGGCCATGGCGGCGGTATTTTTCGGCCTCGTTATCTCTTTGGAGGCCGCTACGGCGCGTGAACGCGCCTTCATCCGTAAAACCTTTTCCCGCTATGTTCCTGAAACGATAGTGAATCAACTGCTGGCCGACCCCCAGGCCATCCGGCTGGGCGGGGAAGAGCGGATGGCCACGGTCTTGTTTTCGGATCTGGCCGATTTCACCACCCTGTCGGAAAACATGTCTCCCACTGACCTCGTGGGGCTGCTCAACGAATACCTCACGGAGATGACGGCCATCATCACATCCCATGGCGGGATCATCGACAAGTTTCAGGGAGATGCCATCATGGCCGAATTCGGCGTTCCGCTGACGGTGCCGGACCATGCGGACCGGGCGGTGAACGCCGCCCTGGAAATGCAGAAACGGATGGTCGAAATCCGGAAGGACTGGAAACAAAAGGGCAGGCCGGCTTTACATTGTCGAATCGGCATCAACACCGGCTGGATGGTCGTGGGCAATATGGGATCCAAGGATGTTCTCGATTACACGGTCATCGGCGACGCCGTTAATCTGGCGTCCCGGCTGGAAGGGGCCAACAAGTATTACGACACTTCGTTGATGATTTCCCAGTTTACCCAAGAGCAGTTGACGCCGGGCCGGTTTCGAATGCGGGTTCTGGACGTCGTCCAGGTAAAGGGAAAAGAAAAGCCTGTCAGAGTATACGAAGTCTATGCCCGAAAAAATGAAGCGATAGCCCCCGGGAAAGAGCAGTATTATCGCATCTACAATGACGCGTTCGAAGCGTATC
>JAABSQ010000194.1 GCA_011390315.1 Desulfobacteraceae bacterium | reverse complement strand
ATGTTTTCCGGGTTTTTTATCGCGGTGGTGGTCCTGGTCTGTCGATCTCAATTTCTCCAACCGAAAACCGGCGCGGACGGATTGGTCGGACAATCCGGAGAGGTTCGGGAGGCGCTTTCCCCCCGGGGAAAGGTCTTCATCCACGGAGAAATCTGGAACGCGGTATCGCAAACCCCGGTGCTTCCGGGGGAGGTCGTCCGGGTCATCCGGGTCAAAGGGCTCCTTCTCGAGGTTCAGCCTCTGGGGCCGATTGAAATGGATGCAGGCAAAGCGTTGCGGCCGCAGGGGAAGACGCCCGGGGAGCCGTTGAAGAAATCATAAAAAAGCGGGAGGTATGATGCCGATTATTCTGATTGTCATCCTTGTCCTGGCGGTGCTTTTTCTCTGGGCCGCCATTCGGGTGTTGAATGAATATGAGCGGGGGGTGATTTTTCGCCTGGGGCGGGTGATTCAGATCAAGGGCCCCGGTTTGATCATCCTGGTTCCGGTCATCGACAAAATGGTGCGGGTGAGTCTGCGGCTGGTCGTCATGGATGTCGATCCCCAGGACGTCATCACCCGGGACAATGTCTCGGTCAAGGTCAATGCGGTAATCTATTTCCGGGTCATCGATTCGATCAAGGCGGTCATCGAGGTGGAGGATTACCGGTATGCCATGGGCCAGCTGGCCCAGACCACCCTGCGCTCCATCTGCGGTCAGGCGGAACTGGATGAACTGCTGTCCGAACGGGAAAAGATCAATTCCAGTATCCAGGAGATTCTGGACACCCAGACCGATCCCTGGGGAATCAAGGTGACTACAGTGGAGTTGAAGCATATCGATCTGCCCCAGGAGATGCAGCGGGCCATGGCACGGCAGGCCGAAGCGGAAAGAGACCGGCGGGCCAAGGTGATCAACGCGGAAGGAGAATTTCAGGCCGCGGCCCGGCTGGCGGATGCGGCCGAAATCATTGAAGCCCGGCCCATTGCGCTTCAGCTTCGGTATCTTCAGACCATGAATGAAATGTCGGCCGAAAGGAACACCACCACCATCTTTCCGGTGCCCCTGGACCTGTTTAAACCGATTTTCGATCTGATTTCCAGGCAGGGGAAATAGCCGGCAAGGTTCCTTTTTTTTCGGCCGTCGGTTCAAAAGCCTGCTTTCCCGGTTGACATCGTAAGAACAATTAATTTATAAAACACATTTTTCCAATTCCACGAATTATGCAGATAATGCCCAGGGCGGGGGTTCACCTCCGCTTCTACTTTTTTGAAAGAAAGGAGCATGAAGGAAGATGGCCAAGAAAGAAGCCAAAGAAAAACCGCTTGAAAAGATGACCGCGAAAGAGTTGAGGGAACTTGCCATGTCTATGGAAGAGGTCACCGGAGCCAGCGGCATGAACAAAGCGGAACTGATCAGCGCCATTCGCAAGGCCCGGGGTATCGAAGAGCCGGTCGACCGAAAAAAGAGCGGGTCCATTCGGGAAATGAAACACAAGATGAAGGATCTGAAAGCCAAACGGGCGGCCGCCTTGAAAGAAGAGGATGAAAAAATGGCCGCCATCTTGCGGAAACGGATTCTGCGGCTCAAGAAAAAGACCCGGCGGGTCGCCTGATTCCGGTGAATTCATTTTTCCCGAAATTCTCCGGCGAATACGGCGGAGGGCCGCGTTGAAAATCGATCCGAACCGGTTGGGCTTTGACATCGACGGGGTGGTGGCCGACACCATGCATCTGTTCCTGGATATCGCCCGTAAGGATTTCAATATACGGGATCTTCGGTACGAGGACATCACCTGCTATATGCTGGAGGAATGCCTGAACCTCGAAGAAGCGGTGATCGAATCCATCGTGGTGAAACTCCTGGACGGCAGCCGGGATGAGGGGTTACGGCCGATCCCGGGGGCCCCGGAAGTTCTGGAACGTCTGGGCGCCGACCACGGACCGGTGCGGTTCGTGACCGCCCGCCCCGACGATGAAGCCATTCGGGAGTGGATGCACCGCATCATGCCGCTGCCGCCTTCTCATATGGACATCGTGGCCACCGGTTCTTTTGAGGCCAAAGCCTCGGTGCTTCGGGAAAAGGGGGTATCCCATTTCGTGGAAGACCGGCTGGAAACCTGTTTCCTGCTTCAGGATGAAGGGTTTACGCCGATTTTGTTCAAACAGCCCTGGAACCGGGAACCCCATCCCTTTGTAGAGGTGAAAGACTGGAATGAACTGGCCGCTCTGATCGATTTTCCGGACCGGCATTCATGAGGAACCGGATCGAGGCCTTTATCGGGGCGCTGGCCTTTGAAAAAGGGTATTCCGACAGCACCTGCCGGGCCTATCGGTCCGATCTCGAGGAGTTTTCCGAATATCTCGAGTCTCTGAGGCCGGAGAATGAATCGGCGCCGATGCTTCCCGACGGCGTGGACGGTCGGATGATTCGAGGGTATCTGGGATACCTTCACCGAAAAAACAAGAAGAGCACCATCTCCAGGAAATTGGCGGCGGTGCGGTCCTTTTACCGTTTCCTGATTCAGCGGGAGGAAATCCAGGCCGATCCCACCGATCAGGTGGCGACCCCGAAACAGGAGAAGCCGATTCCCGAATACCTGTCGGTGGATGACATGTTCCGGCTGCTGGAATCCATCGAGACCGACACCCTGCTGGGCCGTCGGAACAAGGCCCTGTTTGAAACCCTCTATTCCGGCGGAATCCGAATTTCCGAGCTGGTGGGGATGAACCTGTTCGATGTCGATTATTCCCGGGGGCTGATACGGGTGAAGGGAAAAGGCGACCGGGAGCGGATCGTGCCGGTGGGGCCGAAAGCCCTGAATGCCGTTTTGCACTATCGAAAGACCTTGCAGGTTGAAGAGAAGATTTCCATGGAGACCGACGGCCCCCTCTTTTTGAACAAGGACCTCGGCAGGCTGTCGGCCCGATCCGTTCGACGGATTTTAGAGAAGCTCACCCGGGAGTGCGGGCTTCTGGTGTCGATATCGCCCCACGGGGTGCGTCATTCCTATGCCAGCCATATGCTCGATTCCGGTGCGGATCTGCGGTCTCTTCAAGAATTGTTGGGCCATAAAAATCTGTCCACCACCCAAAAATACACCCATGTCAGCATCGAAAAGCTGATGGAGACTTATGACAAGGCCCATCCCCGCAAATAAATGCTATCCGGAAAGGATGAACCCATGAAAACCTTTCACGGCACCACCATTCTGGCGGTTCGCCACCAGGGGAAAATCTGCGTGGCCGGGGACGGCCAGGTCACCCTGGGGGACAATATCGTCAAACACCAGGCCCGAAAGGTGCGGCGGATCTATAACGAAAAAATCGTGGTCGGATTCGCCGGGGCCTCGGCCGACGCCCTGAACCTCTCCGAGCGGCTGGAAGGCAAGCTGGAACGCTACAACGGCAATTTGACCCGCAGCGCCGTGGAGCTGGCCCGGGACTGGCGTACCGACAAATACCTTCGCCGGCTGGAGGCGATGATGATCGCCGCTGATGAAGCCAGCATGTATCTGATCTCGGGCAACGGGGATGTGATCGAGCCGGACGAAGGCGTGGCGGCCATCGGCTCCGGCGGTGTGGCGGCCCAGGCCGCCGCTATGGCCCTGGTTGAAAATAGCGATCTCGACGCTCGGTCGATCGTGGAAGAAGCCATGAAAATTGCCGCCGCCATCTGCATCTATACCAATGATGTCATTACGCTTGAAACCCTGTAGCGGGTCCCCGGGGACTGATTCCCGGAGCCTGATTCCCGGGGCCTGATTCGATGTTCGCGTTTATCGGTCCGGTGGGTTTGAATACGTCGGCGGGATTCTTATGTTTGTTGAATGGACTTTTTTTCCCATCGAATCGAATGAACAAGGGGTTGACCCATGAGTGATTTAAAACCGTCCGAAATCGTCACCGAACTGGATAAGTATATAATCGGTCAGCACCGGGCCAAACGATCCGTGGCCATCGCTCTGCGCAACCGGTGGCGCAGGCGGCAACTTGCGCCGGAGCTCGGGGAGGAGATCGCTCCCAAGAACATCATCCTGATCGGCCCCACCGGGGTCGGAAAGACCGAAATTTCACGCCGGTTGTCCAAACTGACCGATTCCCCCTTCAACAAGGTGGAGGCATCCAAATTCACCGAGGTGGGGTATGTGGGCCGGGATGTGGAATCGATGGTCCGGGACCTTGTGGAAATCACCGTCAACACCATGAAGCTGCGGGAGCAGGAAGCGGTCAAGGACAAGGCCCGTCGAATCGCCGAAGAGCGTCTCTTAGACCTGCTGCTGCCCAAATCCAGGGAATCCCACGGAAACCGGGACGAGAACGCGGAAGGCTCTTCGGTGGAGCTGGTCACCCCGGAGCGAACCAGCGCGTCTTCCACCCGGGAGAAGCTTCGCGGCATGCTTCGAAAAGGCAAACTGGACGACCGGTATGTGGATCTGGACGTTTCCGACCGGTCCATGCCGATGGTGGAGATTTTCTCCAATGCCGGCATGGAGGAATTGGGGGTCAATTTCAAAGACATGTTCAGCAATCTCATGCCCAAGAACACCAAACGTCGAAAGGTGAAGGTCTCCGAGGCCATGGATCTTCTGGCCCAGGAAGAGGCCCAGAATCTGGTGGACATGGACAAGGTGGTCAAGGAATCCATCGAAAAGGTGGAGCAGTCGGGGATCATCTTTCTGGACGAGATCGACAAGATCGTGGGCAAGGGCTCGGGCGGCGGGGGCCACGGCCCGGATGTCTCCCGGGAAGGGGTGCAGCGGGACCTGCTTCCCTTGGTGGAAGGCTCCACCGTCACCACCAAGTACGGTCCGGTCAAAACCGATCATGTCCTCTTCATCGCGGCGGGGGCTTTTCATGCCATCAAACCCTCGGATATGATTCCGGAACTTCAGGGCCGGTTTCCCATTCGGGTGGAGCTCGATTCCCTCAGCCGGGAAGACTTCATCAAGATTCTGACCGAACCGAGAAACGCCCTGACCCTTCAGTATGAAGCACTTCTCAAGACCGAAGGGGTGGAGATAGTTTTCAAGGAAGACGCGGTGGAGACCATCGCCCAGTATGCCCAGGAGGTCAACGAAAACACCGAAAACATCGGGGCCCGTCGGCTTCACACCATTCTGGAATGCCTTCTGGAGGATATCCTGTTCGATGCACCGGACATGAAGGAAAAGCGGGTGGTCATCGACCGGGGGTATGTCGAGGACAAGCTTCAGGACATTAAATCGGACGAAGACCTGAGCCGGTACATTCTTTAGGAGACGGACATGAACGAACAGGTCGCCGACATTCTGATCGAGGCCCTGCCCTACATCCGCCGCTTTTCCGGGATGACCATCGTGATCAAGTACGGCGGCCATGCCATGGTGGACGAGCAGCTCAAGGAGGATTTCGCCCGGGACATCACCCTATTGAAATTCATCGGGCTCAACCCGGTGGTGGTCCACGGCGGCGGACCCCAGATCAGCCAGGTTCTGGAACAGATGGGAATCGCCTCCAAATTCGTTCGGGGCATGCGCCTGACCGACGCCCCCACCATGGATGTGGTGGAGATGGTCCTCGGCGGCAAGGTCAATAAATCGATCGTGGCCCGGATCAACCGGCAGGGGGGCAAGGCGGTGGGGCTTTCGGGCAAGGATGGCGGGCTGATCCAGGCCCGAAAGATGCACATCGTCCATCAGGAAGACGAGACCAAGCCGCCGGAGATCATCGATCCCGGTCTGGTGGGGGAGGTGACCCATGTGGACCCCTCGGTCGTCAACACCCTGACCGCACAGGGCTTTATCCCCATCATCGCCCCGGTGGGCGTCGGGGATTCGGGAGAGACCTACAACATCAACGCCGATCTGGTGGCCGGCAAGATCGCCCAGGCCCTCTCCGCCGGCCGGTTCATCCTGCTCACCGATGTGGACGGGGTGCTCGATGAAAAGGGTGAACTGATCTCCTCCATCGATGCCGCCACCATCAGGCGGATGGTGGAGGAAGGGTCCATCTCCGGCGGCATGATTCCCAAGATCGAACATGCCCTGGAGGCGCTGAAAAACGGGGTGGGGAAAACCCATATCATCAACGGCAAGAAACGGCACGCCCTGCTTCTGGAGCTTTTTACGGACAGCGGGATCGGCACTCAGGTGACGGTATGACGGAGGCATTGAGAAAACAGGCGGATGCGGTCATGATGAAGACCTATCTTCGGCAGCCGGTGGTCCTGACCCGTGGCCGGGGATGCCGGGTCTGGGACAGTGAAGGAAAATCCTACCTCGATTTTATCGGCGGTATCGCGGTCTGCTGCCTGGGCCATTGCCATCCCCGGGTGGTTCGGGCATTGGCCCGGCAGGCCGAAACGCTGTTTCATG
>JAABSQ010000193.1 GCA_011390315.1 Desulfobacteraceae bacterium | reverse complement strand
GGGTTTTATTGCGTGGTGCGCCGCTTTTCATCGAAGGAGGAAAAGCGGCGGATCATAGCGAGCGTGGTTGAACCGGATGCATTCGGTGACGCACCGGTCCTGGGATTCGAAAACCACCTCAACCTGTTCCACGAGAACAAGCAGGGTCTGCCCGAGCCGCTGGCACGGGGGTTATCCGTGTTCCTCAATACGACCGCGGTTGATGAGCATTTCCGGCGCTTCAACGGCCATACACAGGTCAATGCGACAGACCTCAAACTGATGAAGTACCCGAGCCGTGAATCCCTGATTCAGCTTGGCGAATGGGCCATGGAGCAAGGAACGCTCACACAAGATCAGATCGACGCTCGGCTCGGAACCCTGACCGCATGAAAGACAACAACGATTATATCGAGGCCGCGCAGCAAATCATCATTTCCTTGGGCCTGCCCCGAGCGCAACAGAACGAGCGTTCCGCTCTGTGCCTATTGGCCCTGCTGAACCTCACACCGGGCAAACCATGGACAGACGCGGAAAACCCGCTGATGGGGATCACCCCGATCATGGCTTGGGTGCGGGAGCACTACGGCAAGGAATATGCCCCGAACACTCGCGAGACGGTTCGCCGCCAGACGATGCACCAGTTCTGCGATGCCGGTCTGGCCCTCTACAACCCGGACAAGCCCGACCGTCCGGTGAACAGCCCGAACGCGGTTTATCAGATCGAACCCGCCGCTCTGGCACTCCTGCGCACCTTCGACACTCCGGAATGGCATGACCATTTGGCCGCTTATATAGCCGAGCATGGAACGCTGGTTTCCAAGTACGCCCGGGAGCGAGAACAGAACCGGATTCCGGTTGAGATTGCGCCGGGACAACAGATCACCCTCAGCCCGGGCGAGCACAGCGAACTGATCCGGGCCATCATCGAGGATTTTGCCCCACGCTTCGCGCCCGGCAGCGTGTTGGTCTATGCCGGCGATACGGGCGAAAAATGGGGCTACTTCGATGCTGCCTTGCTGGCAAGCCTGGAGGTCGATGTGGACTCACACGGCAAGATGCCTGACGTGGTGTTGCACTACACAGCGAAAAACTGGCTGCTACTGGTAGAATCCGTCACCAGTCACGGGCCGGTTGATGGGAAGCGGCACGCCGAGCTTGCTACGATGTTTGCGGGGTCAAAGGCCGGGTTGGTTTATGTGACCGCCTTTCCGAATCGGGCCGTCATGGGCCGATACTTGACCGAAATCGCCTGGGAGACCGAGGTGTGGGTGGCTGATGCACCGTCACACCTGATTCATTTCGATGGTGAGCGTTTCCTGGGGCCATACAATCCACCTTCACCCCAATACTGTCCACTTTGAAATTAACTGCGGCGAATGCTGCAACCTTTCCAAGATTTTGCCGCTTTTTCGGTTCCTCGGCTACTTTTTCTCCCTTTACATCCTGACTACCCTGATTCAGTCTTGTACCGAATTCTGATTCATGTAAATATTGAATCGATTGGCTGGTACTGGATTTATCCTCTGCCCGATTTGACTTTTCGAATTCATACTTTTTGGCGCCATTCTGTATCGAGAATTCATACAAATAAGGAAAAAAGTATGCTCCTGACCGTATCAAAAATGCTCGGCATCCTGGTTCTGATCTATGGCGGGCTTCTGTTGTTCGTGGTGGGATGCCAGCGAAAGATGATCTATTTTCCAAGTCAGGGTTCGGAAGAACGCCTTTTGAAAGAAGCGGATGCAAAGGGAATGACGGCCTGGCGGAATGCGGAGGAGGAACTGATCGGCTGGAAAGCATCCCCGGCGGAAGGCGCGGAAGGCGGGAATGCGGTCGTTGTTTTTCACGGAAACGCCGGATATGCCCTTCACCGCGACTATTTTGTCGACGGATTTCTATCGTTGAACGATCAATCCTCCTGGACCGTCTATATTTTTGAATACCCCGGCTACGGCGCCAGACCGGGCAGACCTTCGGAAGAAAACCTCAAAGCGACCGCCGGCGAGGCGGTGGAAAGCCTTTTCAAAAAACAACATTCCCGGATATTTCTGGTGGGAGAATCCATCGGCACCGGGGTGGCCTGCCATCTGGCGGATAAATTTCCGGAACGGATTGACGGTCTTCTGCTGATCACCCCCTTCACCAGTTTCGTGGATGTAGGCCGGAAGCATTACCCGATCTTTCCGGTCGGACTGCTCCTGCGAGAAAGATACAACAATCTTGAGGCCCTCCAAGGCTACAACGGACCGGTCGCCTTTCTCATCGCCGGCGCCGATGAGATCATCCCGCCATCCCTCGGGCGCAGACTTTATGAAGCCTATGACGGACCCAAGCGGCTCTGGGTTCAGGAAGGCCGCGGGCACAATACCCTTGATTACCATCCGGGGGCATCCTGGTGGAGAGAAGTGACCGAGTTTCTGCGAAATCCCGATTCCGGAGCGTGATTCCGTGCTTTCTATTTTTTCTCCAATCATTACACTTGTGGATCGGGCCGTCATCCGTATGGCTCGGCTTCACCTGGAAAAACGGGTAGGGGAAAGCGATTCGGGCGAGGTTCAGGAATTGCTCGGGGAACCGGATTTTTTCAATGACGAAATCAGACCTCCCGAAAAGATGGTTTTCTCGGGATCGCATGATTTTACATGCGATTCGCCCTTGCAGGGGGCGGCCCCGCAGTCTCGGCGTATTTACGGAAAGTTTTACCGGTGGAATGACCAGTGGAGGAAACGGCCGGTTCTGATAATGCTGCACGGCTGGAACGGCGAAAACTGTTACCGTTTCTTGTTCCCGTTGCTGGCTCTCCGCTGCCGCCGGTTTGGAATCAGCCTTCTGTCTTTTCAGCTTCCCTGCCACGGGAGACGGCGCGCGCCGTCCGGCCCGGGCGCCGATTTTATCTCCCCGGATTTATCGGCCATGGTTCGATCGACTCGGCAAGCCCTGGCCGACGCGCAGACCCTGATCGGATGGCTGAAGCAGGAGGGGTGCGATCCCGTCGGCATCTGGGGGATTTCCCTCGGCGCCTGGCTGGCGGGGCTGCTCGCCTGTCATGATGACCGGCTTTCGTTTGCGGTTCTGATGACCCCGATTTCCCGCATGGACCGCGCCATCGGGGAACTGGAATTCTGCGAACCGATTCGTCGGAGCCTGGGCCGCAGAGAAATGCCGTTCGGCGGTTTAAACCTCCTCGATCACCGGCCTCTGATGGCTCCCCGAAACCTGCTGCTGGTGGAAGGGCGCTACGACCTGTTCGCCCCGCCCGAATGGGTGGAAGAACTCTGGAACGTTTGGAATCACCCGCCGATTGCGCGGTATCATCATGGGCATATGAGTATGTTGGTTTCCTGGCGGGCCATGATGCGGGCACTTCGGTTCGTGCGGGATCGCGCCGAGAGAATGGGTTGAAAGTTCATTTCAAGGTGTCCCGGCGGTGTTGAAGAATTCAAGGGAGTAGCTTTTTCCATTGCCGAAGAATCATGGTTTGATCCAATCTGTTTTCCAGCATCCAGCCCAGTGCAGTCGCACTGTCCGCACAGAACTGTGCACTTTCTGCCCGGCTTACCGTTTCCGGAAGTTCCCAATGGCTGTCCGGCCGGCTCGGAGACAGAACAAGAATGGCGTCATGTTTCAAGGCATTGAGGTTGGCGATATGGACGGACGTGGGATTTTCTGCATGGACTACATACCGGTTTACCAGATAAAAACCGGCCGTTTTCAGTGCAAGCGTCAAGGCTGCCCATCCTTCCGGCTTCCAATGATGAAAGGTAAAGATAAGCCGGCCGGAAGTTTTTTTCAGGACTCTCTGACACTCGCTGAAGATCCCGCCAAGAAGAGCGGAATACTGTCCGCTCCGGTCATGATCCACTGCCGAACCCTTTACGTCGTACTGCCAGTCAGCAAAATCCGGTAGAAGTTCACGAAGCCAGATACGGAAATAGGCCGCCAGGTCACTGTACTGGACGCTGTCGAAATAGGGGGGATCGGTGACGACGAAATCCACACTTTCCGGCTGAATATCGAGGGCGGCAGAGGAACCCTGGATCAGCAGAAATCGTCGGTTGCCTTCGCACAATGCCTCCATGTTCCGAACTTCTGTTCCTGTATCGGCCTCTCCGTCCATATGAACCGTCTTTGGCGGTGCCCCCGGAACACGTTCCTTTGGACGAGCGGCCCACTTTCTTCCTCTTCGAATACGGGCATTGAAGAGACTCTGCAGCGTACCGGAGGCATTTCCGGGAAACAGCATATTGTTTTCCAGCGATGTGTGGGGAAATGAATAGGCGTGATGGGAGAAGGTATGCCGCACCGCGCCGGGCCGCCGTTTGCTCCCGCCTTTATAGCCACAGAGCATGCTGTTGAATTCAAGAGATGTAGAAACCAGAAGGGCCAGATTGAGACGAATCAGCGAATCAGAGTCTCTGAGGAGGTCGATGGCATGGTGAATGTAGAGAAGCTGCCGGCTAGAAAACAAATTAGGATAGGCGGTAATGCCCCGGCGAATCAGGTCGGCGGATTTGGGACCGGAAATCACATTGAACCGATCTTCTGTGCTATCAACAAAATCCGGACGACGGTGATTCGCCTCTTCAATTTTGTCTCTGTCTGACGCGGAAAGCGTTCTGAAAAAATGACCATGCTTCGGGCAGCGTCCGAATAGTGCCAGCGGCGTATACCGCCGGTAAAAAGGTGTTTTGGTATCTTCCGTATATTTTTCCCCGCATTCCGAACAGTTCGAAATTCCTTTTTCCAATAGCGGAAGTCGATCTCCCGGTTCAGAGCAGTCACAGTCTTCACCATTACTGATCCGATAGCATGTCGGACAGATGCGAATCACGGATCCGTCGGCCTCGTGGCGCAGGATGGTGGAATCGACAAAGAGAACGGACCGGCATGCACAGGCGCGGTTCAGACCGTAGAGTGTGAACTGAAATGGAACGGAACTGTCACAATGGGGGCAACGGGTCTGAAACAGATGGCCGATGTGTTCCTCTAATGATCTAAAAAAATTCTCGAATGCCTCCTCGATCTGACGAAGCGGGATATAAGACAGTGTCGCCTTTGCCTGAAGAACAGGGATGGGATCAATATCGACACCGACGACATTCGCTCCCAGCCGGATGGCTTCATGGAGTGTTGTGCCGCCCCCCATCATTGGATCAAGGATGATTTTCCCTTCCAGACCGCCCGGTGCGTAGTAGTTTCTTTGGTTGGGATCATTAATCAGATGCTTCAGAATGAGCCGGAAGGTAGATCCGCATCGTCTGGCCCACCACTTGTGGAGATATGTGTTGGGCCGGTAAAGATGCTTGTTATAAGACTCGAGTTTGGCAATCCGGTCGGCAAATTTCGTATCGAATTCCGTATCGATGATCATACATCAGTAGGCAATCTCGGCCTCTCCTGCTGTTACGGTAGGAAAAGAGGGAAGCATATCGAAAAAAGATTTGTGCAAGTCGACGGCCTGCCCATGTCCATCATACGAAACCAGAACGAAATCGATATTCCCCGCCGACACTCCATTGGCATCATTGAGCCTGATTTCCTGCAGCGAAGTCCAGGGTGTTCCGGGAGAAAAGAAGAATTTTGCAGCATTTTCAATCATCAACCAGTTTTCACGAAACCGGATCGGACATGTGACTGCGATACCGCCTTCCGCATGAATGCTGCATACGCCAAGGGGGTCCAGAGCCTTATCTTTGGTACAGGAAGGAACCTTGTTGTTGTACGGGCACAGTCGATTATCCCGGTACCGTTCAGCTTCTTCCGACAAATTATCAGGCGGGAAACCAAAAACTTCTGCAAGCGGGTGATCGGCCATTGCGTCCTCAGTTGGGAAAGGGATTGTCGGTATTCCTGAAAATGATGCTCCCGTTTATACCACAATCAATTCAAGTTCCCAACAAAAGATAAATGGCAAAAAAACTACGCATGTCCTTTCTTGTTTCGTAGAATATACGATTACCGATTCACAACACGATTCGACCGTCTGAAAATGCCGCGGGGCTACCGAAGCGTTTCGATTTTACAGTTTACGTATTGGGCGGATTGTTGTAAAAAAATGCGGGAATTTCAACAAAAAACAACCCCAATCAATAGGCTGCCCCATGCGCGTTTTCATCAGTCATGCCCCGGAAGATGCCGGGATCGCGAAACGAATCCATGACGATCTGAAACAAACCCCCGGCATCGAGCCCTGGATGGCCGACATCGATCTCCTCCCCGGGCAGGATCGAAAGCGGGAAATCAACCGGGCGATTCGCGGGAGCCGATATTTCATTCCGATTCTCTCCAGTCGTTCGGTGAGTCAATCCGGCTACATGCAAAAGGAGATGCGGCTGGCCCTGGAGGAATTGGACGAAATGCCGGAAGG
>JAABSQ010000192.1 GCA_011390315.1 Desulfobacteraceae bacterium | reverse complement strand
AGGTTTGCCCGGTGCCAAGGAAACCCATGCTAAAATCCATATTCGCCGCCCTGCTTCGCATGGCGGCGTAGGCAAAATGGTGAAACTTTAGACCAAAATAGAGTGGGCCTAAAATAATCCAGGCCAAATACCCGGCGATTCCAAAACCTGCGTTAAAATCATCGGTCAGAAAATGAATGAAAAATGCGACAATAAAGCCAGTGATCACCACACCGACAGATAAAATCAAGTAATCCACTGCAAAAGCCTTAACTCGGTCAAAAGGTTCGGCCGGAAAAAAATTTTCTTTTTTATTTTTTAGAACGGAAACTGGCGGTGACGAAGGGGCGTTTTTCTCTTTTTCTTTTCTATCAAGAAATTTTTCTTTTACCACTGAGCAGCGCGGACAAATATCGAGGTTCGGGTCATGGCTGAAACCACAGGCGGGGCAGTCGACCATTTTCTCTCTGTGGTCAAGATCGGTTTGGGTTAATAGATCTGCATCCATCAATCTCCCATAAAGCATGGGAAGAGATGCCTCGTTGAGGTTATATTTGGCCATTATTTCCGCATCCGAGCAGCCTGAGCGGAGATCCTTCACGATTTCTTTCGCTTTAATTTTGGCCATGTTTGCCTCCTTTTTCGCTCTTGTCAGATTCTAAGACCGGTAATCTTCGATTCCTTGTACAGATTTACTGTAATCCCAGCTGCCATTTTCTTTGGTCAAGATGGCAGCAAGAAATGATATTTTAGTTTATCTCAGTATTATTTTTGCGTCAAACGCCGATAAGACAAAGGCCCTTACACCGTCATCTCGTGCGATACCCCCGCTCGCTAACGGTTTGACTAATCTCCATACCGGATTAGGTTAGAAAGATAAAGTAAACAGTTAAAAGAAAGCAGTGAGCAGTGAACAGGCAGCAGTAACGGGGCAGGTACGATCTTGTTTTTCTGATGCCTATCAGCCATAACCCATTGCCCATCACCTATTGCCTTTCGCCTATCACCCATAACCTCTACCGGAGACTTATATGACAGCTTCTAAAGACCTAATGCCGGTCATAGAGATTATGACCCAATTCGCCGATGAAACCGGACTCACCGCAACCGATCGGGAGCCGCGGCGGTATCTGTGGACCGACGCCTTTGCCGTCTGCAATTTTCTGGAGTTGTATCGCCGGACTCAGGAGGACCGATTCAAAGACCTTGCCCTGGCCCTGGTGAATCAGGTGCATCACACCCTCGGCCGACACCGGGAAAACGACCCCCGGTCCGGATGGATCAGCGGGCTGTCCGAAGCGGAGGGTGAGCAGCATCCCACCCGCGGCGGACTGCGGATCGGCAAAAAGATGAATGAACGAAAACCGGGAGACCCGTTCGACCAGCGATCGGAATGGGACCGCGACGGGCAGTATTACCATTATTTGACCAAATGGATGCAGGCCCTGAACCAGGTCGGCCGGGAAACCGTAAATGAGACGTACAACCGGTGGGCCCTGGAGTTGGCGCAGGCGGCCCATGTGGGGTTTACATATGGCGACCCGTCCGGGGAAGGCAAGCGCATGCACTGGAAAATGAGCATCGACCTCTCCTATCCCCTGGTTCCCTCCATGGGCCACCACGATCCTCTGGACGGATACCTGACCTATCAACAGCTCCGGGCCACCCGGAAGGAGCTGGGCGGAGACGGTCCGGATCTGAACACCGAAATCGCCGACATGGCCGCCATCTGCAGTGGAAAAAACTGGGCCACGGATGATCCGCTGGGGCTGGGCGGGCTGCTGAGCGACGCCTGCCGGGCCGGTCAATTGATCACCGAAGCCGGTGCGGACCTCAACACCCTGATGGTGGACATTCTCGAAGACGCGCAGACCGGGATGGAGGCCTACGGGCGGCAAAACCACTTGAAGCTGCCGCCGGAATATCGGCTCGCCTTTCGGGAATTGGGTTTGTCCATCGGATTGCATGGGGTGAACAAACTGCATGATCTGTTGAACAGATACACGGATCGATTCCCGGCGGAGCACCCGGCCCGTTCCCGCGTGGAATCGCTTTCGAAATACCAGCCGCTGAGCGAGGCCATCGAACAGTTCTGGCTCACCCCGGCCCATCGGAAAACCACCACCTGGAAGGACCACCTGGACATCAACCGGGTGATGCTGGCGACCAGTTTGGCGCCGGAGGGGTATCTGGATTTGTAAAGATGCTTCCCCGAAGATTCGAACCGACCAGGCGACACCCCCCCTTCGGATGATCTATTCGATCTGAATGGAAAGGGGATAGAGGATGACTTCTCCTTTTTGTCTGCTGGAAATGCATAATATCGGCGGGGTCCCTGCCGCCAGTGTTGTGGAAAGCGCTGCTGAAAGGTCATGGGTCCGCCTTCCATTGGCGCCGACGGCGCCGTCTGCGACCGGGATTCCGCTGATGTCGATTCGGAAGGGCTGAACGCCCATCGATGGGCCGGCCTTCGGGATGGTCAGCTCTGAATTTTGAATCGTGCGTTCGATGGAATGCAACGCCTGATCACCGTCGTAGCGGAAGCCGGTGCTGCTGACGGGGGCGGGGGTTCCCGGCGAGGTGTGCCACAGAAGCGCGCCCTTGTCGCAGGTGATGCGGACGGCGTAATTTCCGCTGGGAAGAACGGCCCGATCGAATCGAAAACGGACGCCTCCCTGCCAGCCGATGCGCGGGAGCTTCTGTTCGGATAGGGCGACGGTGCGATCGGTTCCGGCTTCGACAATCGACGCCGAAAGATGAGAATCGGGCGTCAGGGCCATCAGGCCGCACCAGAGGGCTGCGAGTTCAATGGCGTCGGTGATCGAAAACGGCTGGTCCACGGCGTGGTGCAGGCCGATCCGGATGCCGCTGGATGTCGGTTGCGGAGGGGCTCCAGGGGATGCGTCAAAGGGTGTAGACCGGATGCTGAAGGATTCGACGCTTTCACAGAAGGCCGATGCGATCGTGGAACCCGGGGCGATGTTGAGGGGAACTTCATGGGATCGATCGCCGTTGCCGTCGAAAACGAATCGGCGCTTGTCGCGCCAGGGGATGTCGAGGAGCCGGGATTCGGCGGCGATTGAAAATTCGGAGATGGCGACTTTTGCCGGCGCGTCGGCGGAGAGGATGATCCTGAGCTGTGGGGATTCGCCGGGTCCGACGGTGGCCAACAGGGTGTTGGCGGCGTCGGCCAGGGCGTCGCCCAATGAGAAATTCCGGTCCGATCCCTTCGGCTGCCCCGGTTGTTGCCAAAGCGGAACGGCAGGGCCTTCGACGCCCTCGGGTGTTGCGAGCCGGAGACGGGGAGCGGTAGGGAGGCTGCGGACCGTGCACTCCGTCAGGTGCGAAACCGAGAGGTTTTTGTGTGCGCCGGAACCATCCTCCAGGGTGACGGCGAAACGGGCTGCGATGAAGGCATCGGATATTACGGCGTTGTTATTGACCTGGATCGTCGGCGAATCGGCCATGGTCTCGCCGTCGAGCCGGTAGAGCTTGACCTTGTGGCCGGAGGCGGCGGCGTCGGGATGGGAGAGCGAGATTTTCCGGATTTGCCGAGGGGCCGGAAGTGTGCAGTACAGGGCGGCGCCTTTGTCGGAAACACTGGCGCTTTCCGGCGATCCGGCGTCGCGGGCGTTGTAATCCCAGGGGCCGAACGAACCCGACATCGCCGTTCCATCCACGGTGACGACATGTTTTTTCCGGGATACTTCAGCAAAGGGAATGGCGAACGACCGGGTGAACAGCGGATGGTTTCCGGTAAGGGACCATTCGGCTGCCGCGTCTGTGTCGGCCCCGCCTTCGGGTTTCCAGGTGGTGATGGTCATGGACATCCCCTTGTCGTCAGGGCTGC
>JAABSQ010000191.1 GCA_011390315.1 Desulfobacteraceae bacterium | reverse complement strand
GGCTGCCGAAAGATGGCTGCCGTGAGCGACGGATTCAGGCTGCCGGCCCGGGCGGGGACAATCAATTCGGTGTACGTCATGATGTCCTTCCGGTTTCGAGAAGGTTGATGCGCCGGGTCAGTTCGGCATTCCGGGTATTGAGCGTTTCAAGGGTCGGGGTATCGGCAAACCGGGTCTCCACCGCGGTTTTGTATTGGGTGAATTCGGTCTGATCCACTTTGTTTTTCAATTGATCGGTTATCCGGCTCTGAAAATTCTGGTAGGCGTCGAGGGTGACGAAGCCTTCAAATCGCGAATCCACTGTCTGCCGATAATCGGAGAAGGTCTGGCTGTCGACTTTCCCCGCCAGAGCGGCGCTGACATCGGCCTGGTTCGCCTTGGCGTCCAGCGTTGACTCGATAGAGGTGAGCCTTGCGTCGAGCTGATCCGATACCGGGGCGTTGCGGACCGCTTCGGTCAGTTGTTTTCGGACGCCGGCGATTCCGGCGACGGCGTCGGCGCCCCCGCTGCTCAGCGTGGCGTTGGCGCCCTGCAAGACCGAGATGAGACCGGGGCGCGCCTTCGGGTCGACCCCCGGCATGTCTTCGGCGATAAACGCATTGAGGGTGCGCTGGGCTTCGGTCCGCCCCATGAACGCGCCGACCAGCCCCCGGCGGCCGCGGACGAAATCGGCTGTCTGCTGCATGATGCGCCCGGCGGCGTCGGCGGACCCCGCGACGGCCCGGATGTTCCGGTCGAAGGCGGCATTGCGGCGGGCGCGGCTGTGAAACCGCTGCAGCCATGGACCGAGCCAGTTGCGAAACGGGATGGTAAAAACGGCCCCGCCCCGCACCTGCGCGCCATCCGCTTCGTTCGGCCCCCCGCCTGCGGTTGCGGTGATGGGCGCGTCGACCCGGGGCCAGTGGGCGAGATAATCGAAAGCGTTGATGCCCTCGATCAGGGATCGGCCGTAGGTTTTGTAAAGCAGATCCACCGCGGCGCGGAAGTCGTGGTTGACGTCCCATGAGTAGTCGGCGATCAACTGGTCCAGAAAGGCCGTTGCTTTGGACGGCGTTTCCACCTCGGGGAAGCCGGCCAGCAGGCTGAGCAGGGCGGTTTTCTGGGCCGGCAGCATCGGTTCGTCGGTCGCCGCATAAACCGTTACCCGGGCGACGCCGCCCGGACCCGTCAACAGGGTCGCGCTGACGCCGGTGCGGCGGACCATGCCCTCGGCGTGTTCGATGGTCGCGGAGGGGGCGATAAAGGTGACCGGGACCCCCGGCCTCGGCCGCTGGTCGATGCCGCCGGTGACCCGCGCGGTGATCCGCACCGGTTGTCCCAGCAGTGGGGCCCGGCGATCGGCCGTGATCGACACCCCGGTCATGAGGGCGTCCATGTGGGAACTCAGCGCGGCAACCTGGCGGCGCAAACGCGCCAATTCGTCGTAGAGGGGAGCGGTCCCCGACGGGGGACGGTTGACCCGCCCGGCGATTTCCGTGACGATTTCGGTGAACCGTTCGGGGCCGATGTAGGGGATGTCCCGTATTTGCCGGAGATCGGTGAAACTGCCCAGCTCGGCCCGGCGATCGATGATGCGCTGCCCCAGGCGAACGCCGACATCGCGCTCGTCGGGGATTTCCACGGCGGCGGCGATTTCCTCGGCGTCGGCCGCGGCATTGAGAAATCCCAGCACGCGGGCGGCGGTGGCCGCGTCGATGTCGTGCGGGGTCAGGTAGGGTTTGCTCATGAAAACCGCTTTCTCGTTATCGGCTTATCCGGTCGGTCCGGCATTGCCGTACCGCAGCCAGAGCTGGTTGAGTTTGTTCATCTGGTTGTTGAGGTCGCTGACGTTGAAGTACTCGACGTTGCGCACCTGGGACTGGACGGTTTCCACGCGCCCCGCCAGTTCTACCCCGGTCTGCTGAACCGCATCGGCTTTCTGGTCGACGACGGCGACGCTGGTTTGCAGATCGGCGGTGCGACGCTTGACATCCGAGACGTCGGTCTGCATCCCGGACACCTGGGCTTCCAGTTGATCGACCTTGCCCCTGGTGGCGGCTTCTCCGGCCGCGGAGGCGATATAGGCGTCGCCCAGCGCCTGCATGGCGACCTGCTGTTCGCCGAATCCGCTGACCATCTGGATGCCCTGAAGGGTCTGCTGCATGGCGATGCCGGTTTGCACCTGATGAATCAGATCGTTATAGAACACCGGGGGCGCGGGCACCTCCATCCGGTCCAGCGCGACGTGGATGTTTTTCAGGTATTTGATCTTTCCGAGAATGCCCTGATCGACAAGGATGTCGGTCATGGTTCCGGCGTAATCGCCGGACACTTGGGGGCGGAACCGATCGATGTAGTTGCCGACCAGCCCATCGTCGATGGTCAGGTACTGGAGGGCGAACCAGGGGGAGATCCAGTCCCGGAACGTGATGTGAATCGACGAGACGCCGCGCCCGTGGTCGGGGGTCGTCGGATCGTTGTCCCGGGTGGCCACCGCCATGACGGTGGTGCGGTAATCCTTCCAGCGATGGGTGAAGATGGGGGG
>JAABSQ010000190.1 GCA_011390315.1 Desulfobacteraceae bacterium | reverse complement strand
GTGGACCAGCTCTACAGCCGCGAAAATCATCGACTGGATCAGGTCCGAGCCAAAGCCGGGCTTCATCCCAAGGTATTCGACAAGACCATTCTGGACATGGAGCGGGTGGGCGCCATCGAACTCTCCACCGGCAATCTCAAGGGACTGACCCCTGCCGAAATCGGGGCCCTGGTTCGACGGGGGGAAACCGTTTACGTCTCCTTCAGTTTTACCGAAACCGGAAAGCAGTACGACATGGCGCCTGAGCCGGAACCCCTCTTGCCGGGCGCACCGGAAGGGGATCCGAATCCGGAGGCGCATGCAGGTGCAGGATCGCCGGGCTATGAAACCCGGGTGGTCATTTTACAGGGGCTGCTTCCCGGCGAATGGGAGTTGTTTTCGGGACTCTGCCGAACCACCGAGAACAAAGGCGTGGAAGAAAAAATAGAGGAACTGATTCGCCGGTATATCCGGGAATAGAAAAGGAATACGGTCGATAAGTTCAGAATGCCGAACGATCGGCCTTCTGGTCGGTCCTGATCCGCTCCTCAGCGGGGATCTGCTCCATTTCATCCATGATCAACTTCTTGAGCAGGTCGTCGAATTTCATGTGAATGGAATAATCGCTGAAGAGATGGTTGATGACCCCGGATATTTCCCCGACCTTTTCGATCTCCATTCCGTGTTTACCCACCGGCGCCTTGAATTTGACCTGCATTTTACGACCCAACAGCATCAGCGCATTTCTAGGATTGGCGGTTTTGATGAAGAAGGAGACGCCGCCAAGGGAAATATCCGCCAATTCGCCTCGGAAAGCCTTGCCGATGGGCTTTCCCGACCGATTCAAAACCTGAAAGGAGATGGGCCCGGTGAGTTTGAGCCGTCGGTATTCCCGCCGGTTGATTCCCTTCTCTTTCAGCAGATCGGCTTCCCGCTTCTGCTTATCGCAAAAGACTTCCAATTTGCCGGCCAGCGCCGGTTCTTCCTCTTTCCATCTCAGGAAAGTCTCTTTTTCGAGGTAATTGGCATTCACCCGGGTGTTGGAAATCAGGGAGGTGGTGCTGACGGTGATGGTAAAGAAGGTGTTGCACCCGGCGAGGGACCCGGAGCTGAGGGTTTTTAACAGTTTTTCGGCATCATTTTTCCGGTATACCAGCTTGAGCTGACCGCTGTTGATGAAATAAAGGCGGTCGTTTTTATCCCCCTGCCGGAACAGGGCCTCATCGGGTTCGAATTTTGCTTTCTTGAGGCCGAAGTAGAGGGTGTTCGCCTCTTCGGTGGACAGGTTGTCGTAGAGATCCGCCCAGATTTCCATGTGATCCTTGTCGACCGCTTCGCTCTTTTCTTCCTCGATGATCTCCGCAGATTTGATGATCTCGTGGAGGGCCATGGAATCGACATCGAAAAGCTTGTCCCGCAAGGTCTCCGCCTTGGCGAAATTCTTTTCCTTGGCGTGCCTTTCGATCAGTTTGAACAGCAGCGCCACCGCCTCATCGGTCCGATCTTCCTGGACATACTGATCCACAAGTTTTTCCTGGTTGGACAAATCATTCATCCCGCTATTTCTCCTTGCTTGATGGCCTGGGCGGTTCATATTTCCAAACCGAGAGCGCGTTCAACCACCATTCAGTGACTCTGGGTTTGACATCCGGCGGTTCATGTCATATTTGCTTCTTGTATAAAATTACCACTATCGGTTTCACAATTCAATTAGAATCTGGTTAAAGCAGAAATAACTTGAAATCAAATCCCACCCGCCGGTGGCCGCCGCTTCGGCTTACCGATAATCCCCCACCAACGTAAAAGCCCCCCAATACCCCGGATGGGGATACCGGTTCTTCACGTGCAGCATGGCCCGGCGGAGGCTGTCGGCTTTGTCGAGGGATACGTACTGCCGGTAGAAGTGCTTGATCAGGATCGCCGTGGATACGTCGCTCACCCGCCAGAGGCTGGAGACGATGGTGTGGGTGCCCGCGTAGATGAACGACCGGTTGAGCCCGATCACGTCGTCGCCGGCCGTCACCTTTCCCAGCCCGGTCTGGCAGGCCGAGAGCACCACCAGATCGGCGTTGATGCGGAGACCGAAGACCTCCTCGGCTTCCAGATCGCCGTCCGCCTCCCCGCCGCGGGCCAGCTTGACGGTGGAAAACAGCGGGTTGACCGGATCGAATTCGCCGTGTACCGCCAGATGGATGATGCCGAACCGGTCGATGTTGTCCACCACCCATGCCTCGGTGGCCCGGGGTCCGGTCAGGAGGGTGATATTCGGAAAATTCCACCGGATGGTCCCCACCTCGTATTCCGCAAAGGGCAGTTCGAATGCCGGGTCCCGAAGGTCCGGATTCCCGACGGCCAGCACCTCCAGGTTCTTTCCCCCGCGACGGCGGCTCAGGGTCACCTCCAGAATGCTGGCGCTGGGCAGATAAAAGAGCGGATACTTGTCCAGCAGATAATCGGCGCCGTCGCTCAGGGTGGCGAAGGAGAGATGGTGAAGCGGCCCGTGGGGGATGATGCCCAGGGTGGTCGCCGATCCCACCGCCGGCAGCACCGGCGCCAGGAGCAGTTGATGAAATTTGCGCGAATAGGTGTCCAGGGGCTCCAGGTTCTGGATCATGCGCCGGTACTCCAGCAGTTCCTCGCCCAGACGCTTTCGATTTGCCGGCACACGCACCAGCCGAATGTCGTTCGGGTGAATGATCCAGCAGAAAACCTCTTCCGGAAGCAGGTAATAGGAAAGCAGCGCCACCCCCGGTTCCACCTGTTTCATGACATCTGCCGCCTCCAGGGGCGTCACCGTCACCAGGGACGCCAGCCGGGGGTTTTTCGCCTGAATGTCGAGCATGGTGCTGTCCAGCTCAAACCGCAGTTCCTCAAGGGTTTTTTCGGCCATTTCCCGCTCTTCAGGATTCCGGCTCTGGGCCGCCACCGCTTCATAAGCAGCGATGCGCGCCCGCAGGGCGGCCCGGCGGTCGTACAATTTCTGGTCCTCCTCCCGGCTCAGGTTGAGTCGCTGATTGCCCAGCAGGTCGATGAAATTCCGGGACCGGGACCGCTCCGCCACCTCAAAGGCCTCGATGGTCTTGCCCTCGTCGGCCAGCAGCTTCACCAGCATTTCATAGACGGCCATCTTGTCCTGAATAAAGCTGTCCCGGAGCTGTTCGATCTTGATGTCGGCCCGCATCTTCTCGATGACATCCAGGGCCCGGTAGAGCAGTTCCCTCGCCGCATCGCGATCCTCCGGCAGCGCACACCCGGCCAGCCCGAACAGGGACCGCCACCAGGTTTCCCGAAGATACATGGCCTTGGACAGGGCCAGGGCCTGCTCAAACGATTCCCGAGCGGCCGCCGTTTCTCCCGATGCCGCACGGGCCTCGCCGAGACCCAGCAGGGCCTTGGCCTGGTTGACCTGATCGCCGATCGCGGCGGCGATGTCCACGGCCCGCAGGAAAAGCGGTAACGCCTCTTCGGTGCGGTCCATCCGCATCAGGGTGAGGGCCTGGTTTCTCAGGTCATAGGCGATGGCCCACCGGGATTGCAGTTTTTCATCGATGGCCAAAGCCCGGTTGAAATGGTCCATGGCCGTGTCGAGCCGCCCCGCTTCCCGATGGATCAGCCCCATGTTGTTGAGGGTGGTGGCCACCTCGTCCTGTCGTTTCTGAAATGCCTCTGCCCGTTCCAGCGCGCCGTTCAGTTCATGGAGCGCCTTTTCCGGATCACCCAAGGTCCACCAGATCAGCCCCGCCGTGTTCATGGCCACGATCTGCATCAGGGGAAGATCGTGCTCCCGGGCCAAGGCAAACGCCTCCCGTTGCAGAGTAAAGGCGTCCTGATACCGCCCCTGGAACCAGGCGTTGTTGGCCTGTTCGATCTTGATCTTGGCGAGCAGCTCCGGCGATGCATCTGCCGCCGCATCAAACTTTTCCAACGCTTCCCCGTAGCGGCGGTCCGCTTCGACGAAGTCGCCCAACAGACGGCGGCATCTGCCGATATTGATCAGGGATTGGATGATCTTGCCCTCATCGCCCATCTCCCGGTAATGATTCAGGGCCTTTTCATAATTTTGAAGGGCGAGGGCATATTGGCTGAGCCGAAGGTCATAGAGCCGCCCGATGTGGGTGTACTGGGCCGCCAGCAGCGCCTCCTTACCCGATTCGCGGCTCAGGGAGGCGGCTTCCTCGAACCGGACCAGGGCCCGGTCGTATTCCATGGCATTTTCCAGCACCACCCCCAGTTCCGCCATGGCCGACGCGATTTTCGGTCCCAGATCCAGTGCCGTCATCATTTCCACGGCCTGCTCCAGTACGGGCACCGCCGCGTCGTATGCCTCCAGGTTGGCCTGAATCAGTCCCAGGCGCAGCAGGGCTTCGGCGTGCATTTCGGAATCGGGCTGCATGTTCTCCGCCAGGTCCGCCAGCAGTCGGGCATAGTGGCGGGACCTTTCCAGGTCCCCGGCCTTGAACGCCGCCTCTCTGGAAAACTCGTAGAGCGGGCCGAGATATTGGGCGAACGCATCCGCCTCCTCGGCGATCTCGACGGCATTCTCGAACAGGGCCAGGGCCCGGCCGAAATCTCCCTCGGAAAAAGCGTTGCGCCCGGTCTGGACATAGCGGGTAAAATGATCGGCGGCAAATTCCGCGGCCTCTTCGGGGGTCATACCCCGGTCGCCCATGAGCAGGGCATCGATGCCTTGGGCCGCGCGAACCGATCTCAGGGAATCCAGGGCGGATTTCCGGGCGTAGTCGTCGAGAAACGTCCGGGTCCAGTCCGCATCCTCCTTATCGGACAGAATCAGGCTGGGGCACCCCATCATGGCGGCGGTCTGCCCCAGCAGGTAGGCATCCTTCCTGCCGCTTTCGGAAAACACCGCCAGGGAAAGGCCGGCGGCGGGACCCAGCAGGTTGGACAGACGCACCCGCCGGCCGGCGTCGGTTTCCCAGGCGATGATCGGCTCGGGAAGCTGACCGGCCCGAACCGGCACGGTGGCCGCTGCGCCGACCCGCCCGGCCAGCAGCAGGGTATGGATGGATTTCAGGGCCGACGGATTCGGGACGGCCGATCCGGTCGATCCGGTCGATCCGTCTAAAGCCAGGACCCGGCGCTTGAACGGTTTCCGGGCCGCCCGGGAGCGGACGAAATGGGCGCCGCTCAAGACGGAGAGCCTGCGCAACCGCTCCGGAAGCGTTTCGGGATGCTCATAGGCCACGTAGATCGTCCCTTCTTCCGGCACCGACACCGACTGCATGTTCGGCGCTACGGACACCGAAATCTCCTCGGGCGTGATCCGGAAGACCAGCACTTCCGATCGGCCGGGCACCCGGAACAGCCGAAGCATTACACCGTCGGCCCCCAAGGTTTCCATGACGCCGAAGGCCTCCGTCGGGGTCGGTCCGAAAAAACCGATCAGATCGGGTCCCTGCCCGTCGGTTTCGGAAAACCGGATTTCCTCGAACAGCTCCCGATACCGCGTCGTCCAGGCAATATAATCTTCGGATGCCGCCGCATCCCGACCGTCCGCCACCGCCGCTTCCGCCGCCGCCTCGGCCCGGGCCGCCGTCCCCATGAGCAGCACCAGTTGCTCCAGCCGGTCCCGGGAACCGGCCCATCGCAGCAGCTCCGACAGCCGCTCGGCGTTCACCCCGAGGTTCGAATCCATGACGGCCCGCTCCCGCGCCAGTTGCTCGGTCAGAAAGGTTTTCTCCTCTCCCTCGGCCGTGGGCAGCGATGCCTTACTCTCCCGAATCCGCGCCAGAACCGGATAGAGCCGGTCATAGAGCCCGGCCCGGTTCGCCAGACCGGTCAGGGGCGCCATGCGGTGGAAGCGTTCGACTTCCGAAAGCCGTTCGGCCAGATTGAAGGCCCCTTCGGCGTCTCCCGCCTCCGCCAGTTCCATCACCATGGAGCCGAAGGCGGCCGGAATTTCAAGCGGTCCGCACCCGGCGCGGGTCACCGGCACCGCTTCAGCCATGTCCAGGGCCGCCGCCGTCTCGCCCAGTCCGGCCATCGCCCGCCAGGAAAGCTCCGGCAGGCCGCCGGCGTCCGCCAGTTGCCGGGCGGCCCCATAATGTTTTCGGCCCGTTTCGCCGTCGCCCCCTGTCGCGGCGGTTTCGGCCAGATTGAGGTGAAGGACGGCCGCCATCGCCATGCCGCGGCGGGTGTCCGGACCGTCGCCGGCCGTGGCCAGTTGCAGACCGGTACTGAAATGGCCCCAGGCCCTTTGGCGAAACCGGACCCCGGCGACCATGGCTTCCAGATCGCCGGTCCCCGCGCCCGACGTCGAGGCGGCGGCGTAATAGACCCCCATCCGGTTGTGAAATCCGGCGGCGGCCAGGGGATCGGTATCGGCCAAGACGCCGTCCACCAGGGCTGCGGCCAATCGAACCATCTTTTCCAGTCGCGACGCC
>JAABSQ010000189.1 GCA_011390315.1 Desulfobacteraceae bacterium | reverse complement strand
GGGTATCCCCTATATCGCCACCCTTCTCGGGGTGAAGCAGGTCTACCCCGGCAAATACGAGCCGGAGATGCTCCTGAAATTGATCGTGGGGGAAAAGGTGACCTTCTCCCACTGTGTGCCGACCATTCTTCAGATGATCACCGGCAGCCCGGCGGTGCGGCAGTTCGATCTCTCCAATTGGAAGGTGATCATCGGCGGGTCCAAGCTGCCCCGGGGTCTGGCCGGCGCCGCCTACAACATGGGCATCACCGTTTATACCGGCTACGGCATGTCCGAGACCTGTCCGGTCATCAGCCTCTCGGCGCCCACCCCGGACATGGGAGAACTGGCGCCGGATGCGCTGCTGGATGTGGTGGTCAAGACCGGCCTGCCGATTCCGCTGGTGGAATTCGAGGTGGTGGATGCCGACGACCAACCGCTGCCCCACGACGGGGCCACGACCGGCGAGGTGGTCTTTCGGGCCCCCTGGCTGACCCAAGATTATTTCAAAGCCCCGGAAAAGACCCGGGAACTCTGGCGCAACGGATGGCTGCACAGCGGGGATGTGGGCCATATCGACGAAAAAGGATATCTTCAGATTACCGACCGGATCAAGGATGTGATCAAGAGCGGCGGCGAATGGGTCTCTTCCCTGGATCTGGAAAACCTGATGAGTCAGCACGAGGCGGTGACGGAATCGGCGGCCATCGGGGTGCCCGATCCGAAATGGGGGGAACGGCCGATGATGATCGTGGTCCTCAAGCCGGAGGCGAAAGGGAAGGTCACCGCAGCGGATCTGAACGCCTACATGCGTGAGCAGGTGGATGCCGGCAAGCTGCCTAAATACGGTCTTCCGGATCGGTATGAGATTGTGGAGTCCATTCCCAAGACCAGTGTGGGGAAGCTGGACAAAAAGGTGATGCGGAAAGACTTCGCGTAAGGACTGTCAGGGGCTCGTTTCGGCGGGGGGCGCCCGACGCCGGGTCGGTGCAAACCGGAACCAGAGGTTCAGCAGATGAACCGCCAGTATCGCCATCACCAGCCGCGGCGCCCAGAGCCAGAAGGCGTGAATGCCCAACGGCAGAAACAGGACCGGGTCTTCGATCACCGCATGATTGATGCCGATAGAGAGGTGGAGTTTGGTCATATCCTCTCCGGAAAGACCGCTTTCCTTGGCTTCCTCGACGATGACCGCGGCCCCGTAAGCGATGCCGAAAATCCCGGCGGTGAGCCAGAGCATTCCCACCCGCCGATCGAGCCCCATCAGCCGCAGCAGCGGCTGAACCCCGACCAGTATATAGTCGATGGCATGGAAGCGTTTCATGATTTCCATCACGATCATCAGGCAGATGATGATGACGAAAATCTTCAGGCACATGTAGAGGGTCTTCACCACCCAGGCCTGAAACAGGACCGGAAAGGCCGCAGAGGCTGCGGGTCCTGCGGATGACCGAACCGCCTCGGCGCCGGACGGATCCAAGATTCGAGCCAGAATGAATACGGTCAGGCAGGAGGCGGCCAGCCGAAAGGCCGCGGCCGCAAAGGGGTTGATGCCGGATTTGCCCTGCACCGTGCTTTCCACGATCAGGTTGTGGGATATTAGAAGAAATACCGCCATCAGGGTCAATTGTTCGGGGGTGAAGGGCAGCACCATCATGGCGGCTACGCTGCCGTAGATGCCGGTGAAAAGGCCGACCAACAGCGGAAGGGCGGCCATGGGCGGCAGCCCCAGAACGGACATGACCGGCTCCAGAAGAAAATCCAGGCGGCCGATCCAGCCGCCGGCATCCAGCACCAGGGTCAGAAAAGAGACGGGAATCAATATTTTGAGCATCCATGCGTATCCCGAGATTCCTTTTTTGAAACCAGCGGATACGGCGGCGCCGAGTGCAGGGAGATGTCTGTACAACAGAGAACCTCGTCGGTAGTTCGGGTTGATCGATTCAAAAAAACCTTCATCCGAAGATTCGGATCGAAACACTTCGGGCAAAATAACCATGCCGGGGCGGATTTCAATCATTATTCCGGTGTTTCGTGAAACCGGAATGATTCACCGGACCTTGAGTGATATCGGCCGGCCCGCCGAAGCGGAAATCATCGTGGCGGACGGCGATCCTCAGGGGGAAACCCTTCGGGTGATTCAGCGGAGCGATATCATCCGGGTGATGTCCCGGAAGGGGCGCGGAATTCAGATGAACGCCGGGGCCCGGCAGGCCACCGGGGAAATCCTGCTTTTTCTCCATGCCGACACCCGCCTGCCGCCGGAAGGGCTGAACCGCATTCGGGCGGCTCTGGCCGATTCGGCCTTGATCGGCGGGGCCTTCGATCTGGGGATCGATTCGAACCGGCCGATATTTCGGCTCCTGGAGCGGACCGCATCCATCCGCTCCCGGTTGACCCGAATTCCGTACGGAGACCAGGCTGTTTTTCTTCGGCGGAATTTTTTTCTGGAGATCGGCGGGTTCCGGGAAATCCCGATCATGGAGGATGTGGACCTGATGCGGCGGGTTAAACGCACCGGGCGGTCCATCGTTTTTCTGGATGCCCGGGTTCGCACCTCGGCGCGCCGGTGGGAAAAGGAAGGAATCATCCGGGGCACACTGAGAAACTGGTTTCTCGTCCTTCTCTTTCTGGCCGGAGCGGCGCCGGATCATCTGGCTCGGTATTACCGGTGAGAAACGGCGAAAGTCACTGGTTGAACATCATATAGAACCCCAGGGCCTTGTCATAGACGTTCTGGGGATCGATGGAGTAAAATTCCGCGCCCACATTTGCTCCGGAAACGGTGCGGACGACCACTTCCTTTCGAATCTCGGTGCGCTGTTTGTCGTCCAGGCGAAACTCCACCATCATTCGAGACCCGATTTCGAAATCCATTCGGGTCCAGGGGGTGAAGTTGATTCCGGTTTTTGAGATGTCCTTGATGGTGACCGGGCCCTTCACCTTGCCGTTTTTCATGATGTACATCCCGGTCAGGTTCACCTGTTTCCGGTAATGCCTTCTTCGTTCGAGAAGGGCGATGAAGCGATGGCCGCAGGAGCACCGAATTCGGGCGCGCACCGCTTTTTCAAGGTGCTGATACCGCCGAACATCGGCGGTTTTGGCGGTTTTGCATTGGGGGCAGGTAAATATGGCAATACCCTCTTCGTTGGCGAATACCTTAATTTCTTCCATAAGAAACGGCGACTTTCATGCAGTTGGGGAAATGTCGGGCTTTCCGGTTGAGAGAAAACATGATTGTATTTCCATTATATTCATTTTGAATATAAAAGCAAATTCGATTTGTTGAATCAAGAAGAATGTGCAAATGTTCTCTTCAGGTTTAGAGATTTTATCTCTCTCTTGACCGAGCGGATAATATCCGATAAACTACCCATTTTAAACCCTCCGGCTTTTTGCTGATTCAGTTTACAAAATCCGAAAGTAAAACGATCCAGGATTCGCCCGGTGGGGCGGTCGGATGCCGATGACCGTCGGCTCGGGAGGGCCGCAGCGGATGACCCGCAGGATTTCAGAGAAAGGATGTATTTATGAGTGATTCTGTTACATTGAAGTGGGGAGACAAGACATTTGAACTGCCGTTGATCGAGGGGACGGAAGGCGAAAAGGCGATCGACATTTCCAAACTTCGCCAGACCACCGGCCTGGTCACCATGGACCCCGGATTCGCCAATACCGGGAGCTGCCAAAGCGCCATCACCTTCATGGACGGAGAAAAGGGAATACTGCGCTACCGGGGCTATCCCATCGAGCAGCTGGCCGAGCATTCCACTTTCCGCGAGGTGGCCTATCTGTTGATCCATGGCAAATTGCCGACAGCCAAAGAGATCACCCGTTTTTCAGTGCTCCTCAACGATCACTCCCTGGTGCATGAAGACATGCGCACCTTTTTTGAGAGTTTTCCCAGACAGTCCCATCCCATGGGGATTCTCTCCTCCATGGTCAACGCCCTCAAAAGCTTTTATCCCTATCTCGAGGGGGCGGAAGAGGAGATCGAGAGTACGGTCACCCGGCTCATCTCCAAGGTGCGCACCCTGGCGGCCATGTCCTACAAGATCTCCCGGGGGCACCTGGTGGTTTATCCCCGCCCGGATCTTTCCTACTGCGAGAATTTTTTGAACATGATGTTCGACTCGCCGGTGCGGCCCTATGAAATCGACCCGGATATCGTTCAGGCCTTGAGCGTGTTTCTGATTCTGCATGCGGACCATGAGCAGAACTGTTCCACCTCGGCGGTGCGGGTCGTGGGCAGCGGACGGGTCAACCTGTATGCGGCCATCTCCGCCGGTATTGCGGCGCTCTGGGGGCCGCTGCACGGCGGTGCGAACCAGAAAGTGATTGAAATGCTGACCGACATCGCCAATGGCAGGATGACGGTCAAGGAGGCGGTCCACCGCGCCAAAGACAAGGAAGATCCCTTTCGGCTGATGGGATTCGGTCATCGGGTGTACAAGACCTATGATCCCCGGACCCGGATTATGAAGAAGATGTACGATAAACTGTTGAACAAGCTTCGGATCAAGGATCCGCTTCTCAATATCGCCGCTGAGTTGGAGGAGATCGCACTCAAAGATCCCTACTTCATTGATTACCATCTCTATCCCAACGTGGATTTTTACAGCGGCATGGTCCTGCGGACCATCGGCATTCCCACCAGCATGTTCACGGTCATGTTCGCCATCGGCCGGCTGCCGGGATGGATCGCCCAATGGAAAGAGAGCATGGATGATCCCAACTGGCGGATCAGCCGACCCCGTCAGGTCTATACCGGTTCGGCCCTGCGGGACTATGTGCCTATGGAGGACCGGGGGGGCGAACACAAAACCATTCCGTTGAGGCAGTCCGCCTAACCGATTGTTCATCGAGGATACCTGAATGACTGAAAAACCTTTTTCCACCGCCGCGCCGGATACCATCACCACCGAGATGCTGGATCCCATCGATTACCAGTATCAGGGCCGGCGGGATATCGACATCGAGATTCGGCAGCCGGAATTTACGTCGGTATGCCCCATGACCGGGCTGCCCGATTTCGGATGCATTATCGTCGCGTACCGGCCCGACCGGAAGATCATCGAGCTGAAATCCTTGAAATACTATTTTCTCCAATACCGCAATGTGGGGATTTTTTACGAACATGTGGTCAACCGGATTCTGGAGGATCTGGTTCAGACGGCCTCCCCCAAGCGGATGGAGGTGGTCGGGGATTTCACCGCCCGAGGCGGCATCACCACCCGGGTGAAAGCGGTTTATGAGGGTATCGAATGAGTCGAATATTTCTGCACCGGGGAGGTTCCGGGTTCGGGGCGTTCCTGTGCATGCTGCCGGTGCTGATGCTTGTCTGGTCCGGCTGTTCATCGGTTTCGGCGGTTAAACAGCAGACCCGAAAGGTCGCCGAGGTGATTACCTTTTCCGGCGGCGGGTATAAAAAAATCGTCGGAATAATGCCGCTGGAGAATGATTCCTTTATCCGCGAGTCGGATTTCGACAATCTTTTCAAAACCCGTTTTTTCGAGCGACTGGAAAGGACCTGTCCGAATGTCATCTGGCTCAAACCCGATGATCCGGATAACCTCAATCCGTTGAACCGGGTTCCCCGACTGGCCTCCGGCGGGATCGACAACCTGGCCCTGGCCCGTCAGGGCAAAACCCCGGGGCTTCATGCCGTTCTGCTTGCGGGGCTGATCAACGTGGATGCGGAGCAGAAGGAAAAAGGGATTCTGCTGTTCAGGGATACCCATTATTTCGGACGGGTGCAGTTGAACATCGCCCTGTACAGCACCGAAACCGGGGCGAAGCTGTTGGATGAGATCGTGACGCTGCAGAAAGAGGTGGACGGGGCCGAATACGAGGCCATCGCCGCCAAAGACAGCGCCGGTGTCTACGAGCTGACGGAAGCCCTGGAGGAGATCGCCGACCTCAGCGGCGACCTGGCCTGTGAAACCGTGCGGAAATCATCCTGGCAGGCCTATGTGGTGGATGTGGAAGGAGAGCGGATCTCTTTTGCGCCGGGCCGGGAGTCCGGGGTGCGGATCGGGGACGTCTTCGAGGTCTTCGACAGCGGCGAGATTATCGAGAACCGATACGGCCAGCGGTTTTTCGTTCCCGGGAAAAAGACCGGCGACATCCGCGTCACCACGGTGTTCATCGGAAAGGCCGAGGCCGAGCCTCTCGGGGAGATTTACGTCAAAACCGGCTTTATGGTTCGGCCCAAATAATCAATCCGATTTTTTACTTCCCTGAACCAGTTTTACCAGATCTTCTACAAACGCCTGCATCCGTTCGGCCTGGACCCGCATCTGGTCCGAGGCCGAGGCGGAGGTATCGGCGCTGGCGGCATTCTGCTGAGTCAGCTTGTCCATCTCGGACATGGTGGCGGTGAGCTGTTCAATGCTTTTGGCCTGTTCTCCGGAGGCGGAGGCGATGTCGC
>JAABSQ010000188.1 GCA_011390315.1 Desulfobacteraceae bacterium | reverse complement strand
CCCTGCGGGTATCGGGGCCATGAAAATATGGGGGATTTCAGAGACCTGGATATCGATGGAATTGAAAATAACAGCGGATGTCTGGAATGCGACTGGGAGTGTTTCCGGGACCCTTCAGAGCTTTTCGGACCGTTGCTCCAGGCCCGGTCCGGGCCGGGATCGGTGCTCAGGAAATGTTTTCGGGACCCGGCGTATTTTCGCCTCTGGTGGGAAGATCTGACGTATTATCGGGCCTGTGATCTGTTCGACGGCCGGCGTCCGCCGGATTGGAAAAGATTGGGCCGATTCGACCGGAAGGAGCTTGCGGAAATCTCATGGACACCGGTGAAAGACCTGTAATGACCACCGCTCCGCTCAAATCGGAACGGATGCCGCCCTCATCCGCGTTTTCCCTCGGCCTGGACAGAAAGGCCCGGAGGGCCGGTCACGAACAGATCGACAGACCAAGCCTGAGGATCCGGCTTCCACAGGCGATAAAAAGGTTACTCAGTCTTCGCGGCGCCCCGAGAGAGATCGCCCTCGGGTTTGCGGCGGGCATATTCGTGGGAATGAGCCCCTTCATGATGTGCCATTCGGCTATGGCCATTTGCCTGGCCACCCTTCTCAAGGGCAACCGGCTTTCCGCTGTTGCCGGTGTTTTTATCACCAATCCGATTTCCGCGCCGCTGGTGTATGGGTGGACCTATCGGGTAGGAAAGGCCTGGCTGGGAATCGAATCGGCCCGAACCCTGAATGTCGCGTTTTCTCTGGACGGGCTTTTCGACCTTGTCCGATGCGCCCCGGAGATTGCCTGGATTCTGACGGTGGGCGGTTTTGTGGCAGGGTTGCCCCTGGCGGCCCTGAGTTATTTTCTCTGTTATCATGCAATCCGCCTTTTGGCCGCCAGGGAAATACATCCCCCGGCGACATCGATCCGGTTTAAGCCTTGGGAGTGAGCACCTCCCGAATCTTCTCCGACAGCACCGACAGCCGGTAGGGCTTATGAATGAACCCGGCCGGCGCCGAATCCTTGAACCGAAAGGAGACCTGTTCTTCGGTGTATCCGCTGGAAAGAAGCACCGGAATGTCTTTCCGGATGGTTCGAATCTCCCGAAAGGTCTCCTCTCCGTCCATTCGAGGCATCGACAGATCCAGCACCACGCATCGCAATTCCTGCGCCTGTTCCCGGAAAACCGCCACCGCCTCGAACCCGTCGGCGGCCGTAACCACCTCGAACCCCAGCTTTTCAAGCATCATTTTGCCTACCCCGAGCACCACCTCGTCATCATCCACCAGCAGGACCTTTCCGCTGCCCCGCCAGGCGTCGGTCTCCTCCGGGATCGGCTTGGACCCGGTTTTCGATTCCTTCTCCCTGGCCTGAATCGCCGGAAACACGATTCGAATCCGGCTGCCGTTTTCCGGCTCGCTGGTCAGGGCAATGCCGCCGTTGTGGGCGCGAATCACCCCGAGCACCGTGGCCAGCCCCATGCCCCGGCCCATGAATTTGGTGGTGAAAAAGGGATCGAATACCTTGGGCAGGGTCTCCGAATCGATTCCGCAGCCGGTGTCGGCCACCTCCAGAAAGATGTATTCCCCTTCCTGTAATTCGGTTTTCAAGGCCGGGTGCCGGTAGCGCCGGGGATCGCAGAAGCCTTTATCCACCGTGAGGGTGATGGCGCCGCCGTCATTTCCCAAGGCTTCGGAGGCGTTCATCACCAGCTGCATGATCAGGTCTCGAACCTGGATCGGGTCTCCGTAAAAATAGGCCGATTCGACGGCCCGGTTGAAGGTCATCACCGCCTTTCGGGATACCGAGACCTCCTCCAGCACCTCGATCATCTCTTGGACGATATCCACCAGATCCACCAGGGTCTTGTCGGCCTGCTTCTTACCGGTATAGGTCAGCATCAGGGTGCTCAGTTCCGAAGCCCGCTTGGCCGATTTGCAGGCTCCGAGCAGACTGTGTCGAATGGGAGATTCCGCATCCAGGTGGCCCATGGCCAGATCGATGTTTCCCATGACGCCCATCAGAAGATTGTTGAAACTGTGCGCAATGCTGCCGGCCATGACCGTGAGGCTCTCGAATTTTTGAATCTGAGTCTCCAGCTTGAGCCGCTCCCCCTCGGCCCGTTTCCGGTCGGTGATGTCCCGGAACACCACCTGGGAAGCGGGTTTGCCCATGTATTCGATGCTGGTTCCCGCCACCTCCACGTCGAAGGACTCGCCGTCCAGACGAAGAAACCGCTCCTCGATCATCGGCACCGAAGCCTTTCGGGAATACATCAGTCGAATCCGCTCCATCGCCTTTTGGTGATCCTCTGGATGGACCAAATCCAGCACCGGCTTGTTCAACAGCGCATCCTTGGACCGGCTGCCGAAGGCTTTCACCGCCTCCTGGTTGACAAAGGCCACCCGTTCCCCGGTATGCACCAGGATGGGAACGGGCGATCCCTCCACCAGACTGCGGTAGCGGTGTTCGCTCTCGCGAAGGGCATCCTCCACCCGTTTCCGCTCAATGGCCAGGGCGGCCAGCTGGGCGGTGCCGCGCATGAACTCCGAATCCGGGGGGTCCGGCCGGCAAGGACGCCGGGCCAGCAGGGCCAAAACACCGTAGGCCTCCCCGCCCGAAGAAACAATCGGCTCGGTCCAGAAGGCTTGAATACCGTGGGTTTTCAGAAATGCCTTCAAATCCTTGTGCCAATCCTCCCTTTGCACATCCCCGGCGATCACCCGCTTTCGCCTGCAGACCTCCAGGAGCGGATAGTCCCTGAGCAGGTCCAGCTCCCCGCTGCGGATCACATGATCGATCGTATCGGACAGGCCCGGCGCGATCCAGTGTCGAATTCGGCCGGTGTCGCGATCGAACAGCAGCACCATACCCGACATGTCCGGCTTTACCGCCTCGGAAGCCTCCACCAGGGTGGTCAAGACCTCGGGAAGAAAGACGGAGGAGGTCATCTTTTCCAGCACCCGGGATCGGCCGATTCGAATCCGTTCATTCCGTTTCTGTTCGGTGATATCCCGAATCACGCAGAGCCGGATTTTCTTCAGAATCGGATCCGGCACTATCTCGCAGTTGACCAGCACCTCCATGTCGGAGCCGTTTTTTTTGACATACCGGCAGGGCATGTCTTTGCATACCCGGGAACCGGTCGGAAATTCGAAGGGGTCAGCCGCTGATTCTTCACCCGGCTCTTGAATCAGAAGCGACGCCAGGGATTTTCCGATGATCTCCTCCCGTTCATAACCCAACTTTTCCAGGCATTTGCGGTTCACATCACAGATCCGGCCGGCCTCGTTCAGGGAGCACATCATCTCCGGGGCATTCTGAAAAACGGTGCGGTAGCGAATTTCGCTGTCCCGCAGTTCTCGGGTCCGGGCCTCCAGGATTTCCTCTACATGGAGCAAGGAACGCTCCCTTCGGGCATTCTCGCAGAGGGTGATCAGATAGACCGGGTCGAAGGGCTTTCTCACATAAGCGGCGGCGCCGTTTCGCATCCAGTTGAGGGCCAGTTCGGGTCGGGGATCACTGGTGATCATCACAAAGACGGACCGGGGGTTGAGGGTCTTCATTTTCAGCAAAAGACGTTCTCCGTCCGTATCCGGCAGATGAAAATCGAGAACCGCCATCTCCGGGCGCAGGGTCTCGAACAGGCGCAGCCCTTCGGCCCCGTTCGCGGCGGTATAAGCCCGGTACCCGTTGTTTTCAAAAAATTCTTTGAGGGAACAGAGCAGGGAGGCGGAGTCGTCCACGATCAAAACCTTGGAGGTCAGCGCCGGGACGTCTCCCCGAAGCAGAACCCGCACCTGTTCGACAAAGCAGGGGCCGTTGACCGGAGACGGCATAAAGGCGTTCGCCCCCAGTTCGGCGGTGATCTGGCAGGCATCCTCTCCGGAAAAGGTCGCGGAGTTGACCAGAATGGGAACCTGATTGAATTGAGGATACTCTGCGGAACGCAGCAGGCGGCAGAACCGCCACCCGTCGATGCCCGGCATGTGCAGATCGGTCACGATCAGATCGGGCGGTGCGTGCGGGTCCATTCGGGCCAGAGCGTCGTCCGCACTCCGGCAGGAAAGCACCCGAAGCCCGTTTTCATGGAGAAGGCCGGTCAACACCCGCAGTTGAATGATGTCGTCGTTGACCACGGCCACCAATCCCCGGTCGTTGTCCTCGGGCCGGGTCGCCTCCGTAGGAATGCTTGCAGATTGACTCAACACAGCCGTCCTTTCGATTGAAAAAGTTGGCGGAACCCCGCCGTTCCATCCGATGCTTCCGGCCGATGCTTCCGGCCGATGCTTCCGGTCGATGCTTCCGGTCGATCGTGGGTCCGCCCTGTCATCCATGGTATAAGCCATTCACGAGTCCTTTTCAACAACCTAAACAGAGACCTGTTCGAAAATGCAGCCGTTCCTGTTCTGTTGCGTTTGGATATCAAGGGCTTACCATATCAGACAAATTTCTGTTGACAGAAACGGGAAAACCTCTACATTGAAGCGACCGGCGGGGATCTTCCGCCTCCATCCACATTGATTCGATGAACCGGATATCCATGAAAGAAAATGATGACAGAAAATTGGCCGAGGCATTCATCGCCCGGGACCGTTTCGCGCGGGAAATGGGAATACAGCTGGTGGCGGTCTCCGCCGGCAGGGCCACGGCCCGGCTGGAGATTACCGAGGCGCATCACAACGGCCTGGGGATGACCCAGGGCGGCGCCGTTTTCACCCTGGCCGACCTGGCCTTTGCCGCCGCCTCCAACTCGCACGGCACGGTGGCGGTGGCCATCAACGCCTCCATTTCCTTTCTGAAGGCCACCGCCGGCGGGGTCCTGACCGCCGAAGCGGAAGAGATCACCGCCAACCCGAAGCTGTCCACCTATACGGTTCGGGTGACCGACGACACCGGTGAGGTGGTGGCGATCTTTCAGGGGATGGCCTATCGAAAAAAGAAGCCGCTGGTTCCGGAATAAAGCCGGGGCGGCCGAAAGCCGCCCCTTGATTCAATTTCGGTTAAACCCGCTGCCGAATCACATGAAATGAAAGAGAGGAGCCGGTTACCCGGCTGCGGCCGGTGTGGAGAAACACGGCCGCCCAGAGAATTTGAAGAAAAAGAATTATTTCCGGGCGCCAGAGGTACCCCAGCCCGGTTCCGATGGCCGGTCGAAGGAATATCGGCTCGGAAAAGAAAAAGAGGATGATCAGGCCGTAGAGGATGGAGGTCCCCCCCATGATCTGGTAGGCGGAAATCTTTCCGCCCCCCCGGTAGTCGGCCCGAAAAAACTCCGAGGCGGTTCGCCAGGCCTGGGTCACCGCCAGGGTGGTGAAAAAGGCGGCGAAATAGAATCCCTTCAGAAACAGATAGACCCCGAGTACGCCCCACCCGCAGAAGATCACCGCGGTCACCGCCTGAATCGGAATCACCCGCTCTCCTTCCAGACCGTCGGCGTAGCTGATCTTCTTGGTCGCCCCCAGAAACACGAAACTGCGCTTTTCAAAGAGCTTTCGAATACGGGAATGGCACCGGCACAGGGGCTTGCCGTAACAGCACCCGAAGCTGATGCAGGCCAATCGTCCGATCCCTTCTCCGAAGGCATAGCCGACAGACACAGCGGCCAAAAAGGGCATCACCGGAATCGCCGCCGACGGGGCCATGACGGCATTGAGCCCGGTTACCAGCCAGGGCGCGATCAGTATCCCTACAAATGAGGCCCCGCCCACGGTGAATGTGTATCGCTTCTTTTCCACCACCCGGGCCACCAGGCTGGCGGCCGGCACGCATACGGCCAACAGTGCCGCAACCGCGACGACAACACCGGTCAGGGGCAGGGACAAGGAACCCATCAGCAGAATAAACACCGCCACTCCCAGCACATAAGCATTGGCGTTGAACACTCCGTAAAAGGTAATGTTTTGCCCGATCCAACCGCCGTTGCCGTCCTTGGTTTTGGGCAGGGCCGCCAGGATCTGCCATTTTTCCTGAGGCAGGGTGCGAAATCCCCAACTCAAGACCAGGGTAAAAACCGCCGAAAGCCCCAAGACAAACCATTCATCATTCATCTCTGTTCTCTCCTTCATGGTTGTTTATTTTTCGTCCGATCCCGGACCGCAGGGCCACCTCGGTCTCCACCAGAGGGCGGCCGAATCCCTCGGAGAACCGGGTCCGCACACCGGGATGAAACAGGTTCATGACGATGTCGAAGGAAAACCGGATTCGATTCCTTTGAAAAATGAGAACATCGGTGGAACTGCCGGGCCGGTAAAGACTCTTGGGCCGCCCCTTGTTCACAAACAGGCCCGGCACGACCGGTTTCGGATCATCATATTCGTGTTCACTGTAGCACTGGACGATATCCCCGATCATCAATGCCGCCACCTCGATCATGGCCACCGGCCCGATCCCGGAACCGCCTTCCACATCGGTGTCGATCACCGTCACCACCCGCAGGTTTTTGGAATAAG
>JAABSQ010000187.1 GCA_011390315.1 Desulfobacteraceae bacterium | reverse complement strand
CCCACCGTATCCCGTCGCCCAGATCCAAGCCGTCCCAGCAGGAGAGCACGGGATTGCCGTTGTAGTCGGTGATGACCCGCCGTCCCTGCTTGCCGACCAGAGCCTGGCGAACGGCCTCCGTGTCCACCGCCGTGCTGTTCGCAAAAGAGGAGGCCACCGAATGGGCTTCCTTGTCTATAAACGAATCCGAGCGCATCAAACCGTCCTGTCCCACCAGGTATGATTCGCCGGTTTTGCCCATACCGTCCCGAACAAGCATTATTTCATTTATTTTGTTCAGGGGAATTTGAAAGGCGAGGTATCCTTTCAAAATTCCCTGCCCGTCTATCAATTGCGCCATCATGAACCCCGCCGGTTTGCCGTTGGAGGGTGAATAGGGCGCGAAATCCGCGAAGGCGATGCCTTCGCCCCCCATCTTTTTCGAACGGGCGAATGCCTTTCCGATTCCCTGGTCCCGCAACTCGCTGTCCGGAATGTTCATGCCCAGGTCCCGCTCCCCGGCCACCGTGTATACGATGTCGCCGTCTTCGTGGATGAGCAGCAAGTCATACCACTGGTTGTCCTTGACGATATCCCGAAGCCGTCTTTCATATTTCTTTGCCGCGGCTTTCCACCCGGGGGTGTCCGTGCGGTCGCCGGCGGATTCATATTCATGGTCCAATTCGATCATGGCGTTCAGAATGAACGGGTCATCCTTCATCAACCGCAACTGGGCCCGCATGGTTTCAAAATAATCCAACAGATGTTTCTTTTTGATTTCTTGTATGGCTTCCAGTTTTTGAAACGCTTCTCTTCTCAGAGTCCCCACGGTTTCAATCAAAACCCCCATATCTCCTTTGCGCTCCTTGAAAAACCGGAGGATCTGGTCTTTTTTTATACCCCGAACCGCTTCGAGCTGGGCGTAGGATTTTTTCATCAGCGCCTTTGTCGCCAGATCGGAACTCCACCACCCCACGAGAACCAACGGAAGGAGTCCCGCAAGAAGGAACATGCTGATGAGCTTGGGTTTCATTTTAACGTCTTTGAGTTTGAGTTTTCTCATGGTCCCCCTCTTTTTACGAACTCTGTTTTTGTGAAATATGATGGACGATGGCTCTAATATCCCGAATTTCGATGGGCTTGGACATGTAGGCCAACACCCCGTAACTCCTTATTTTTCGCTCCAGTTCTCTGGAATTTCGACCGGTCATGGCGATGATCCGGATGTCGGGCTGAAGATTTCGGATCAGCGGCAGCAGTTCCCAGCCCGCAGCATCCGGAAGAAAAATATCGAGCAGCATGAGATGGAAGGGGGTTTCGCGCAAAGCCGTCAGGGCCGATTTTCCGGTATCGGCCCGGACCGCCGTGTGACCGCAGGAACGCATCAACACTTCGAGCAGTTCGGCGGAACCGGCTTCATCTTCGACAATCAATACATTCATGCGGATATGGCTCCTGGGTTGTCAGCAGAAATATCAGCAAGTATCATGCCGGCAGGTGTGGCACTTGTTAATCTATTGGAATATCAATTAAAATCGAAATCGAATCGGGGAGGAGGCGGAAAAGAGCGACATGCGAATCGGCCACATCGGCCGATCAGTCCGCCGGAATGCTATCCATATGGTTGGAATAATAGTTAAATTATAAATCGGCCACATTGGCGATATTTATGCCGGATTCAGCCGATATTTTTTGATTTTGCGATACAGGGTTCTCTGAGGGATGTTCAGCATCGCGGCGGTCTTGCCCCGATGCCAGCGGTTGCGCTTCAAGGCGTCGGCTATGATTTCCTTTTCCACCTCTTCCAGCCCCTTGCGGTGGTTGGCCGAGTCGGCGGCTCCGCGAAAGCGCGGTTCCGGCCCCTTGATCCTCGCGCCGGGCAGGTCGAGCTGGTTCAAGGTGATGTACCGATGAAGCACGTTTTGAAGTTCGCGCACATTGCCGGGCCAGTCATACCGAGAAAAAATATCCATGACTTTGCCGCGAATCCGTGTGCATCGATGGTCGAATTTTTCAAGGTAATGATCTATGAGCAAGGGAATATCCTCCCGCCGGGACCGCAACGGCGGGATATGAATGGGGACGACGTCGATCCGGTAGAAAAAATCCTCCCGAATGCGTCCCTGATTCACCATGTGCGTCACATCCCGATTGGTGGCGGCGACGACCCTGAAATCAGACCGCTTCTCCCTGCTGTCGCCGATGGGGTTGAAATATCCGTTGTCGAGGACCCGCAAGAGTTTGACCTGCATGCCGAGGCTCAGTTCGGCCACTTCGTCCAGAAACAGGGTTCCCTGGTCCGCCAGGTCTATGTAGCCGTTGATGTCCGTGTCCGCTCCGGTGAAAGCGCCTTTTTTGTGGCCGAAAAATTCCCTCTCCAGAATCGTCTCGGGGATGGCCCCGCAGTTGACGGTCACAAACTCCCGGGGCCCGCGCCGGCTCTGTTCATGGATGGCTTTCGCCGCCAATTCCTTTCCGGTGCCGGATTCACCGCGAATCAGAACGGCGGCGTCGGTCTCGGCCGCCTTGATGATCAGCTCGTAGACCGTGCGCATGCCGGGGCTTTTTCCGATGATGTCTCCGAAACGGTACCGATCCTTCATAGCCATGCGGAGTTGGATGTTCTGCTCCCGGAGGTAATCGGATTCCCGGCGCAATTCCAATTCCTTTTGCCGGCGGTCGGTGATGTCTTTGAGCATGACGGACACGGCCGGCCCGCCGTTCCATTGGATGCGGTTCAGGCGGGCTTCGGCCCAGAAAATATCGCCGGATCGCGTCGCGCAGCGGATTTCGCAAACCGCGTCGCCGGAAAGCGGGTTTTCCAGCCCCCTCCGGGCCTCGAAAAAGCGTTCTCTGTCGGATGGGGCGATCAAGTCGACCATGTCCCCGCCTTCGGGCCGATCCGAACCGCGGCATCCGAGCAAGGACCTGAACATGGGGTTGACGAATTGGATGGTTTCATCCTGGAGGATGGCGATCCCGTCCATGACCGATTCCACCAGGGTTCTATACTGGATCTCGCTTTGTTTGTTCCGGGCCTCGGCCTCCATTCCGGCTATGACTTTGCCCAGACGCTCCGCGATCGCGTCCAGCAGGCGCCGTTCCTCGATCAAAAACGGCCCCTCGTCCAGTCGCGGCATGGCCTTCACATAGAAGACCTCGACCCGTCCCTCGGTTTTTCCCTTGCGGATGATATCGGCGGTCTGACGCCACCGGGTTTCCTGGAAAGGCCGGGTCTGAAAAGACCGGTTTCGCCATTGGATTCTCGCGCAGGTCACATCCGGGTACTGCCAGGAGACCGGAATAAGGTTCACCGTACCCTGAAGGATGTCTTCCAGGGTGACGCCGGGCTGATCCACCAACTTGGAAATGCCGTACAGGCAATTGAGTTCCTTGACCCGTTCCCCGAGAGCGTGGGTTTTGGCCGCCAGATCCTCTTTTATTTGCACATGGGTTTTGAGATCTTTTTGCATGGTCGAATGTAACCGAAGGGGCCCGCCGGTTTTCCAATCCCTCCTCCACGGCGGATGACACGACATGAAGCGTTAAATAATTTACCCAAATTATAAGATAAAACTTGTTTATTGTCAACAAGAAAATGCCGAAACCGCCATTCCCGTCAAAGCCGAAAGATACCGGTGAAATTGGGCGTCGGAGATGAAAACCCCGGTTCCAGACGAATCGATGATATCGAGGCCTGTCACCTTACAGATCATTGATCAAATAGGTGTTCAGACTGTGACACTCTACTGCCGACCGGTTTTAGCTTCTCATAAGCGCCCGGTGAAAAAGCCTCCGCCGGTATCGACGATGGCCCGAAAACTGGCGATATCTCAGGTGTTTCCATTCGCCTGACCTCTCAAACAGTTCTTACAGATGCCGTCCACCCGGACTTCGACCTTGTCGATCTGGCCGGGATAGGTTTTCCACATGGGGCCGGTGTCCACGAGCAGGCTTTCCGGATTGAGACAGTCCATCTGGCCGCAGTGCTTGCAGTAGAAATGGGGATGGGGCCGATGGAAATCATTGGGCGCCAGGCCGTAGTAGGCGGCCCGGCCGCCGGTGCTGAGACGTTCCACAATCCCGTGCTCCACCAGGAGATCGAGGATTCGATAGACCGTCACCCGATTGATCGATCCGCCGCGCTCCAGGGTTTGGAAAATATCCGCCGCAGACAGCGGAAAACGGTTGTTGCCGACCACCTCCAGAACCCGCATCCGGTTCGGCGTGGGTTCGAGATTTTCCGCTGCCAAGAGTTCTTCATAATTGCATTTGTGGCACATAGAATTCCTTTTTCAACCGCTCCGGTGGGGGTTCTTCATCTTGGGGTGAACCCGATCCACGACCAAAGAGACCAAAAACCCGATCCCCGCCACCAGAATGATCGACGCACCGGATGTCAAATCGTATCGGTAGGCCAGCCATAGTCCGATGAAGGTGAAAACGGCCCCCAGCAGGCTGGAGCCCACCATCATCTGGACCAGAGACTTGGAATGCTTCTCCATAATGAACGGGGGAATGGTCAACAAGGCGATGACCAGAATCAGGCCCACCACCTGAATGACCATCACGATCGTCACCGCCAGCATGGCGGTCATGGTGAAATAGAGCCCCTTCACCGGCACCCCGCGAATCTGCGCGAATTCTTCGTCATAGGACATGGCCAGCAGGTCCTGAAAATAATAGATCGTCAGGGCCGCGATCAGCACCCCCATGGCCAGCATGATGAAAAGATCGGTCCCCGGCACCGTGAGGATGCTGCCGAACAGGTAACTCATCAGGTCCACATTATACCCCGGCGTGAGATCGATCAGGATGATGCCGAACGCCATCCCGATGGCCCAGATGACCCCGATCACCGTATCGGCCCGATGTTTGGCCTTGAGCGTGACGGCGGCCATCCCCATTCCGGCCGCCAGAGAAAAACCGAGGGTGCCGACCAGGTAGGGCCAGCCGAAATAGAAGGAGAGACCGATGCCGCCGTAAGCGGCATGGGCGATGCCGCCGGACAAAAACACGATCCGGTTGACCACCACCAGGGTCCCCATAATGCCGCAGATAAGGCTGGCCAGCAGACCGGCCATCAGGGCGTTTCGCATGAACTCGAACTGAAGGGCCTCGATCATTTCAGGATTCCTCGTGATCCTGCAACACCCGGTGCGGCAGACCGTGAGCCACCAGTTCCACGGGGCAGACCTCTTCAACGGTGCATGGATACATGGATTCCAGCATCTCCCCCGTGATTTCAGCCTGGTCATGGTAATGGAGTCTTTTATTGACGCAGGCCACCGATTTGACATACCGCGAAATTACCAAAAGGTCATGGCTGACCGCCAGGATGGTCATCTCCCCGTTGATCTCTTTGAGCAGTTCGAAAAATTCGGCCTGGCCCCGGGTGTCGATACTGGCGGTGGGTTCATCCAGCAGCAGCAGTTTGGGTCGGGTCACCAAGGCCCGGGCGATAAACACCCGCTGGCGCTCGCCGCCGGAGAGCATGCCCATTCTGCTTCGGGCATGATCCGCCATGCCCAGACGATCCAGGGCGGTCATGGCATCCTGTCGGTTGGAGGCCGATCGGCGGGACCATCTTTTCTTGGGATCCAGTTTTCCCATCAGCACCACATCCAGGGCCGTAATGGGAAAACGGCGGTTGATATGCACGTCCTGAGGCACATAGCCGATGGAAGGGGATGCCTTGTGCGGAGGATCGCCGTTGACGCGGATGCGCCCCCGATCCGGTTTCAGCAGCCCCAGGATCAGCTTCAGAAGGGTGGTTTTTCCGCCGCCGTTGGGGCCGATCACGGCGATGAAGTCCCGCGGCAGAACCCGAAGGTTCACGTCCCGAAGCACCGGCTCGCCGCTGTAGGCAAACGACACATTCTCTATTTCGATAATCGGGGGTTGGGTATCCATAGGTATATAGGGGGGTATCTTCGGGGTCATTTCGGTGAATATTCGACTTTATTGCAATGCCGATTTGAATTTTTCCGCAACCGCCCGCAGGTTGGCCGTCCAATCCCGCGCCAGGGGATCGGCAAAGGCCACTTCGCCTCCGATTTCCCGAGCCACGAGCTCGGCGCTTTTGGATGAAAATTGCGGCTGGACAAAAACGATCTTGATCCCGTTTTTTCGAGCATGTTCGATCAGCGCTTTCAGCTGCGCCGGTTTGGGGGACTTGCCTTCAATCTCGACCGGGATCTGCTCCAGGCCATAGGCACGGGCGAAATAACCCCAGGCGGGATGAAACACCATGAACCGAAGCCCCGTTTTGCCGGCGAAGGTCTCTTTCAGATCGGCGTCCAATCGGTCGATCTCGGCGGCGAATTCCTGAAAATTGGCCTCATAGAACGATTCATAGTCGGGATCGATTTCCCGAAGCGCATGGAAAATCGTGCGGGCCTGCTTTTTGACCAGGGGCGGCGACAGCCAGATGTGCGGGTCGCGGATGCCGTGATCGTGGGCATGATCATGGCCATGGGGCCCTGATTCCGTCTGTTTGGCATGATCCTC
>JAABSQ010000186.1 GCA_011390315.1 Desulfobacteraceae bacterium | reverse complement strand
GACGGCGAAATCACCATCGGGCCGGACCGGAAGGGGCCGGCCCTGGCCTACGGCGGCCCCCTGCCGACCCCCACCGACGCCCTCTACGTACTGGACATCATGAAAGAAGACGGAGACCGAGAGGCCGCCGTCAAGGGAATGGGGTCCCTGGCCGAATCCCTGGGCCGCTCGGTGGAGGAGACCGCCCAAGCCGTTTTCGACCGGACCTGCCGAATGATTCTGGACCAGGCGCAGGGTATGGTGGAGGCCATCAACAGCAAACCGGTCTACACGGTCCACGAGCTTCGAGAGGGGCTTCAGGTGAACCCGACCAAGCTTCTGGTGCTGGGCGGGCCGGCCCCCTATTTCGCCGACCGTCTTCGGGAGCTTTCGTCATTTGAAGTGGATGTGGTGCCCCGATGGAAGGTAGCCAACGCCGTGGGCGCGGCCCTGGCCCGCACCACCTGCGAAGTGGCCCTGTTCGCCGACACCCAGCAGGAGGTCGCCACCGCGCCGGAGGAGGATTACATGGAATCGGTGGACCGCAACTTCTCATTGGAAAGGGCCGTGAAAAAAGCATTTGAACTGCTGAAACAGAAAGCCCTCAAAATGGGCGCCGATGAAACGGATCTGGACATGGAGGTGACCGAAGCGCTTCAGTTCAATATGGTGCGGGGATTTTACACCGCCGGACGGAACATTCGGGTCCGGGTCCAGGTCAAACCGGGTCTGATCCACGGCTATGAAGTCATCGCCCGGAAACTCTTGTCGGAGAAAGGGTAACCCTATGCTGCAAGCCAAACACACCACCGGTCTGGTCTTTTTCCCGGCCTTCGACTGGTCCATCAGCCCCACCCATCCGGAACGGGAGGAGCGGCTGCTCTACACCCAGGATCAGGTCATGGAAGAAGGGCTTTTCGACATTCCCGGGATTATCGAATTCAAACCCGACCTGGCCACGGTGAAAGACGTTCAGCGGGTCCATTTCTGCGTGCCCGATGAATGGGCGGTGATGACCGAATCCCACTTCATCAGCGCCGGCGGGGCCAAAACCATCGGGATGTCGGTGATGGACAAAGTGGTGGAACGGGGGTTCGCCCTGGTGCGGCCGCCGGGCCATCATGCCATGCGGGTGGTCCACGGATCCCGGGGGTTTTGCAACATCAACATCGAAGCGGTAATGGTGGAGTATTTGCGGCAGGCCTACGGCATCGACCGGGTGGCCATTGTGGACACCGACTGCCACCACGGCGACGGCACCCAGGACGTCTACTGGCACGACCCCGACACCCTGTTCATCTCCCTTCACCAGGACGGCCGCACCCTCTACCCCGGCTCCGGATTCGTCAACGAACTGGGCGGGCCCAACGCCGCGGGGCTGACGGTCAACATTCCCCTGCCCCCCAACACCGGGGAAGACGGATTCCTGTACACCATCGAAGAGATGGTGCTGCCCATGCTGGCCGACTTCAAGCCCGACATCATCATCAATTCGGCGGGCCAGGACAACCACTACGCCGACCCGCTCACCAACATGAACTTCTCGGCTCAGGGATACGCCCGCCTGACCGAACTCCTGAAGCCGGATATCGCGGTGCTGGAAGGGGGCTATTCCATCGAAAGCGCCCTTCCTTACATGAACGTCGGCATCATTCTGGCCATGGCCGGGCTCGACTACAGCCGGGTCAAAGAGCCCGATTATGATCCGGACAGCATCCGCCAATCCGGGGACGTCACCGATTATATCCGGCGGCTGGGCGAAAAGGTGCTGAATCAATGGAGCCGCCGCGGCGAAATCCAGGCGGAGCTTCAGGCCGACAAGGCGTTCGCGGAAAAGAACCGGTCCATCTTCTACGACACCGACAACATCATCGAAAAACAGCAGGAAAAAATCCGCATCTGCAACGACTGCGGCGGCGCCTGGCAGATCGATTCCTCCTCGGACCGCGGCCACCACATCCTGGCCGTCCACATCCCCCGAAAGGCCTGCGCCGCCTGCCGAAAGACCGGACGCGACTGGTATGAAACGGCCTCGGACCTGGGATTTGATCAGGTAGTGCTTCAGGACCGCCCCCGGGACGACTATCTCCGCAAAAACCTTGAACGATACGGCTGAGCGCATGACCCCTCGGTATCTGGAGCAAAGGGCTCGAATCCTTCAAGCGGTTCGGGCTTTTTTTTACGCCCGAGGGTATCTGGAGGTGGACACCCCCATTCGGCTTCCGGGGCCGGCGCCGGAAGCCCATATCGACGCCGTGGCCAGCGAGGACTGGTACCTGCAGACCTCCCCCGAACTGTGCATGAAACGGCTTCTGGCGGCGGGGCATCCCCGGATTTTTCAGATCTGCAAGTGCTTCAGAAAGGGAGAGCGGGGCGACCGGCATTTGACCGAATTCACACTGCTGGAGTGGTACACGGCCGGGGTCGATTATACCCATATGATGGCCCAGTGCGAGGATCTGATTCGATGGGCGGCCCGGGAGGCGGGCCCGGGCGATCGACTGAGTTATGGCCATGAAACGATCGATCTATGCGCACCCTGGCCCCGGATGACGGTGCGGGAAGCCTTTGAGCGGTTCTCCCCCGTTCCCCTGGACGAAGCCCTGGCGGCCGATCGGTTCGATGAAATCATCGCTTTGGAGATCGAACCCCGTCTGGAGAAAAGAAAACCGGTATTTCTCTACGACTATCCGGCAGCCTCCGGTGCCTTGGCGCGACTCAAACCGCACGACCCCGCCGTGGCGGAGCGGTTCGAACTCTATATCGCCGGGATCGAGCTCTGCAACGCCAGATCGGAAGA
>JAABSQ010000185.1 GCA_011390315.1 Desulfobacteraceae bacterium | reverse complement strand
GCGGAACTGGCGAACCGCCGAAAAACCGGTCGGCCGGTCTACCCCCTGCCGGAAAAATTCCTGGAGGCCCTGCCCCACATGCCGGAAGCCGCCGGCAACGCCCTGGGGCTGGATCGGCTGGTGATGCTGCTGACCGATACCCCGAATATCGACCGGGTGGTGGCGTTTCCCCCCGAGATCCTTTGATTCCTGCTCAGCAGGTGGATGCGCCCCCGCACCGATCGGCATGCTGCTCAAACCGGCGGACCGAGGCCCGCATCCGTTCCGAGATCCGGTTATACTTGCTATAGACATCTCCCCGAAAATCCACATGAATTTTCTCTATCCGCTTGCCCAGATCTTCCAGTGCCTTTTTCTGCTGTTCCCACAAGGCCATGACCTGTTGAATGGCCTCTTTTGAGTTGTCGACGACCGAATCGGAGTAGAGATTGAGCTGCTCCCGAAAATAGGCGTATTTTCGATCCAGAACCGCCGAGATGGCCTGGGTCTTCAGGAACTCCCGGGTGATGGTATGAAAATGATGGCCGACAATGCCGTAGGTGACCGTCTCCGTAATCCGGTCCCGGTGTTTGAAAAAATTCCGCATGAGGAATTTCAGGTATTGGTATCCATAGGGGGTAAAGGGCTGACGGAAGATGGACTTCAGAAAAATACTCAGGCTTGCGATGCCGCCGCGATGCTTCAGAGTGCGGGCCGGCCCCAGACGGTCCAGAAGAATGTTGCATCGCCTGAAATAATTTTTCAGATCGGGGTCATAGATGGTTTCCAAGACCCGTTTGTAGCCCTCGCTGAGAGGGATAGGGTCCATGTGCGTCTTGAAATTGGTGAGCATATGGTGGGTGTTGTTGCCGGAGGTTTCTCCGATCAGCCGGTTTTCGCGTTGAAGCCGCTGAAAAAGCCGTGTGCCCGGCAGGGCCGTCAACAGCCCCATCATGGCTTTGGGTATTCCGGTCCGTTGAATGAAATCGATCTGCCGATCGAAAATATCCTCGGTGTCGCTGTCGAATCCCAGAATGAACCCGCCCATGACCCCGATGCCCGCGGTCTGGATTTTACGAACGGCGGCTTCCATATCGGTCCGGAGGTTCTGAGCCTTGCCGGTTTCCTGAAGGCCCTCCGGAGACGGGGTTTCGATGCCGATGAAGACCTCGGTAAACCCCACCTTGCTCATTCCGGACAGGAGGGCTTCATCATCGGCCATGTTGATGCTGGCCTCGGTGTAGAAGGTGAAGGGAAACCCCCGGTCCTTCTGCCAGTCCGCCAGTGCGGGCAGAAGTTCCTTTTTCACCCGCCCCTTGTTGCCGATGAAATTGTCATCCACGATAAACACCGGCCCCCGCCATCCCTGTTCGCAGAGGGCATCCAGTTCTGCGGTCATTCGCTCCGCCGGCTTGAGTCGGGGCTTGTTCCCGTACATGGGCCAGATATCGCAGAATTCACACTTGAAGGGACATCCCCGGGAGTATTGCACCGCCATGGAGGCGTAGGACTCGAGATCGAGCAGATCGAACCGGGGGGTTGCCGTGCGGGAGAGGTCCGGTCGGCCGGGGGAGCGGTATGCCTTTTTCGCACATCCCCGCTCCAGATCCTCGAAAAAGGGGCCCATGATCTCCTCGGCTTCTCCGAGGATGAAATGATCCACCCCGTCGATTTCCGAGGGGCCGGCGGTGGGATACGGTCCTCCGGCAACTACCGGGGCGCCGACCCGGTTGCACCGGGCGATGACCGCCTCCAATGAGGCTTTTTGGACGATCATGGCCGACACGAACACCAGATCGGCCCATTGAAGGTCGGCGTCATCCAGGGGCTCGATGTTGAGATCGACCAGCTTCATACGATACCGATCGGGAATCAGCCCCGCCACCGTGATCAATCCGAGGGGCGGCATGGCGCTCTTTTTTTGAATGAACTGCAGGGCGTATTTAAAGCTCCAATAGGTATTGCTTGGCACTTCGGGATACACCAGCAGAATGTTTTTGGGATTTATCATGGCATTTCTCCCGGGTTTGGAAAGGGTGTAGAGCAAAAAAACGGCTTCATTCGAGAAATTACCGCTGTTTTTCGAATGGATCAATCAGGTATTTCCCGTATTTCCTGTCTACAGATGTAAAGAGATGTAAAGAATGGAAAGCCGCGCCGAAGCAGCGTCTAAAAAAATTAGGGTGGACTGTTTTGCCTGAACAGTATAAACATATCCTGGTAACAACACAGCTGATTCTAATTTCATAAACCCGACAGACAACAGGAGTAAATCCATGAAACACTCGATCCTCAAATGGACCCTCGCGGCTTGTGCCCAAGGCCCTGCAATGCCGGGAAAAACCGACCAGGGAGTGAACCCGAAACCCGGTCCCGATCAGGCCCTTGAAATGCTCAAATCCGGAAACCGGCGCTTTGCGGAAGGCAAAGCGACTCATCCCAATTCCGATACCGACCGCACCGCTTTGGCCGGACGGGCCAACCAGGCCGATTACGCCTATGCGACCGTGATCTCCTGTTCGGATTCCCGGGTTCCGGTGGAACGGATTTTTGATGCCGGCGTCATGGACCTCTTCGTGATCCGAGTCGCGGGAAATGTGTGCAATACCGATGAAGTCGGCTCCATCGAGTACGGACTGGCCCACGTCAAAACGCCGGTTCTGGTGGTTCTGGGGCACACCCAGTGCGGAGCCGTTACGGCGGTCACTCAGGCGGTTCACGGAAAGGGCCAGCCATTGGAACGGAACATTCCTCCGCTGGTGGGCTGTATTGAACCTGCGGTCCGTCGCGCCATGTCAGACCATCCGGAAATCCAGGGGGAAGAGATCGTCCCGTATGCGATCGAAGAGAACATCTGGCAGGGAATCACCAACCTGTTTCTGAAAAGCCCGGCCGTCCGGAATCTGGTCAAAGAGGGCAAGGCCAAGGTCGTGGGCGCCATGTACGATGTGGGGACCGGCCGAATTCAATGGCTTCCGGACTCGAAAGTGTCTGATATTCTCAGCCAGACGGAGTCGAACCCCGACCGGGCCGTAAACCCCATGGCCGAATAAGGCGAGGCCCGCAGCACCTCGGCAGCAGTGCCTGCACCCGAGGCGCCCGGAACAAATGCGGCCGCCGTCCCCGCCGGGACCGGCCGCCCCGAAAATTGGCACCGATCAGACAAGCAAAAGGATTGACCCATGCAAGCGACGGAACCTGTTCACAAATTTGAAAAGATATTCGAGGTCTACGACAGGGTCCAGGACTATGTCGACATCAGCGAAAATCTGAAACGGTACGTCGACAAGAAACGGACCTGGATCGACCGCCTGAAATCCCCCGAATTTCCCGTCGCTTTTCTCGGCGCCTTCTCCGCCGGCAAATCGATGATCATCAACGCCATTCTGGAAAAAAACATTCTGCCGGAGGCGACCAAAAGCTATACCGCCATTCCGACCATCATCAAAAAAGGCGACAGCGATTCGGCGGTCATCCATTTTTTAAACGAAACCGCCCGGACCGAGCTTCGCAATCTCTACATCGAAGAAATTTCCCGGGAGCTTCATAAAAATCCCCATGATTTTCTAAAGCTGAGCAACAACGACCTGCTCCTGGCTTTTCAACGAAACATCACCGACCATACCCAGGAGGTGGGGCTTTTCAATAAAGAAAAATCTTTCGAGGAACTGCAAAAGCTGATCGAAAAATGGTCCCGGTTCAGGGGAGAGACCAAAGAGATCAGCATCTCCGAACTCAGCCGGTATGTCACCGAAGATTA
>JAABSQ010000184.1 GCA_011390315.1 Desulfobacteraceae bacterium | reverse complement strand
CTTGAAAGCAAAATTGCCCGGAACGGACGCTTTGTGGATTCGCCGCTTATTGAACAGCAGATTGAAAGCCTGCAAAAGAAGAGGAAGGCGGTAAAAGAATATGCAGGCAAGTACCTGAGCATTGCCGTAATTAGACAAATATCGGTATCGCTTCCTCCCGGGATCCGGCTGCTCAATCTGGAAGCCGACATCCATCCGGATTCGATTGAAAATACCGGAGGGAAAAAGAAAGCCGGTCAAGGACAGGTCTCCATCGAAGGAATCGTTACCGGGGAACCGCTGCAATTTGAGACCACATTGATCCATTTTATATCCACATTGAAAAACAAGCCGATATTCGGCTCCCCGACACTGGAAAAAAAGAGCCGAGATGAAATCGAAGATGAAAAGGTTCTCAGGTTTTCATTAATAATGGACATCCTTTGATTTTCAGGTCTTTTCTCAGCCGACGTGAATTCATTTCATAGACATAAAGCGGTATATCTGATATTCGCAGGCATGATTTCGGGGTTTTTTCTTTTTTTTATATATCCGGAATATAAAATCACGGCCGAAAAAGAAGCGGAAATTCAATTGCTCCTTCGCAAAATTGAAAAACAAGAGCTTCTTTTTCCTCTCTCGGAAACCTTGGGCCGGGAACTTGAGCGATTGGAAGAAATCGAATTTATTCAACAATCTTCGGACAATTCGACAAAGGATTGTGATCCATTTCGGGTGGTGACCGAGATTCGATCGCTCATTCAGGAGCATCCATTTGAGGACATCCAGGTTCATTCCAATGTCGATACGCTTGGGCCCGATCGAAAAAAATTGACCCTCAATATGGAGCTTCATGGGGAGTTCATGAGTTTCCAAGATTTCATGATTCAACTGGCTCAAATGTCCTGCGTGAAATCGATCGAGCAGGTGGGGATTCATCCTTCTTATCCCAATGAAGTATTCAGCCTGAGAATTTGGATTTCGGCGGCGTCCTGAAGCCCCTTGAATAAGGATAATCGATATGTCGCTTCGTGAAAAGATGATCGGGTTTCTTTGTATACTGTCTATTGTATACGGTATTTACTATTTTTCAATGCCGTATGTCAGCTTCGGCACCTCGCCCAAACCGGTGTTCGGCGAACCCGATTTGAATGAATTCGTACAGAAAACAACGGCTGCTATGATTCAGGGCGAGGAAACCAAAAAATATCAGTTCGTCATTGAACAGATCAACGCCGATTGGGAATATCCTTTTCTCGAGCGCAAAGAAGGTATTTCTCAAGAGGATCTAAAACCAGCTGATTTACCCCTATATACCGGTTATTTAATGATGGGAAACAGGCGATTCGCCGTAATCGACGGATCAGAGTACACCATTGGAGAAATGTTGGAGGAAAACGGATATAAGGTTGTAAGTATCCATCCGACCCATGTGACCATAAAGGGAAAACGGGACAATCTCATCGAACTTCCGTTGGTTGAGATGTTTTAGATGAAAGGGTATGCTGCAGGGACATCTTTTCGATTGATTTTCCTGATGCTTTGGTTTTCAGGATTCGCTTTTTGGGGATTCGGATGTGTAAAACAGAAATCCGTGGATGAACCTCTTTCCCAAGATGATTGGCAAATGTTTGTTCAGGAACCTGTGGAAACCGCTGCTCCCGAATCCCCACCGGCACCGCCTGCCGTCTCTTCTCCCCCCTTCCTTCCCGAAGAACCGCCTCCCTTGGAACCCGTCCGTTCCGAAGATGAGACTGATGAAATGGCTGAAGCCCCGGGAAAAGAGAAACGGCTTCCGGATGAAAAAATTTATATGGACATGAAGAATGTCGATTTGACCATTCTTCTGAGAACGTTGGCCAGAATCGCGGATCAGAGCATAATGATCAGCGAAAATGTGCGCGGCAACGCCACTCTGAATGTTAAAAATCAGCCGTGGAATCGGGTTTTTTTGAGTCTCTTGCGGACCTACGGGCTGAGTTACGAATGGGAAGGCGATATCATTCGAATTTTGACCCTGGAAGATATCAATAATGAATTTCGGCGTCTCGATGTCCAGCAGCGCCGTGAGGCGAAAAAACGAGAAATCGAGGCGGTAGCGCCATTTATCAGCGAAGTGGTGAAAGTCGATTTTACGGATGCGGAGAATCTTCGAGAGGTGTTGAACCAACTTCTGGCCGGTGAAGGCCGAAGGGAGCGGCGAGGCTCCGTGATGGTGGATGAACACACCAATTCTCTGGTTATCCAGGCCACCCGGGATGAGATCGATATGCTTAAAACTCTTATTAGTGAATTGGACCGGCCGACGGCCCAGGTCCGAATTGAGGCCCGAATCGTTGAAGCCAACGGGGATACAGCCCGGGAACTCGGGGTGGAGTGGGGCGGGCTTCGTCTCCAGCATAATGATAACCATCGATACTGGATTACACCCGGGGCTAATTCAGGCGCCGGTGAGGGTGCGGATGATTTATTTCCGAATGAAGGGGAAGGTGGGCAAGACGTATCGGTGCCCAATCCGGGTTTGATCCAAAGCTTACCCGCCATCGTCAACGAGGGCGCCGGACTCAATATAGGTTTTATTTCCCAGAAAATCGGAAAGCATATCCTTGCTCTTCAGCTTTCGGCCTTTCAAAGAGAAGGTAAATTGAATATCCTCTCGAGCCCCTCGATTTCCACCCTCGACAACCAGACCGCCGTTATCGAGAGCGGCAGGGAGGTACCTTACCAGACGGTCGAAGACGAGGAGGTCAATATCGAATTCAAAAAGGCGGTATTGCGGTTGGAGGTGACGCCGAATGTCATCGAAGGCGGTCTGCTGAGAATGAAAATCGTCACCAACAAAGACGAACTGGATTTCAGTAGAACGGTATTCGGGAATCCCATTGTGATCACCAAAAAGGCCCAAACGGTCGTTCTCCTTCGAGATGGACAGACCACCGTCATCGGCGGGCTTCGAAAAGAAACCAACAGCGAGACTGAAATCGGTATTCCGGTGCTGAAGAATATTCCTTTGCTGGGGCACCTGTTTAAGCGAAACAGTGAAACCAACAATATGGAGGAAATACTTATTTTCATCACCCCTCATATTCATGCGGATCCTCTTTGAAAAAGCAGTAGCATCCATGCCATAGAGTTTTTATTTGCAATTCTTCCAAATTTATGTATAGTGACCTACAACTCGTGTAGATCGTTTTCACTTCCGGCAACAGTGAATCACTTTACGTCACTTCTTTTTTGTTGCTAAATGGAATATTTTAAACTCCTCAATCTCAAAAAAGAGCCATTCTCAAATTCCCCAGATCCCGATTTCTTTTTTCAGTCGGCGCAACATGTGGACTGCCTTCAAAAATTGGAGCTGTCATTGCGGTTGCGAAGAGGGTTGAACATCGTCATTGGTGATGTGGGAACCGGGAAAACCACCCTATGCCGCCAGCTGATCCGCAAATTTTCGAGCGATACTGATTTTGAAATTTTTTTGATCCTCGACCCTTTCTTCAAAAAGCCTGAAGATGCCCTGATGGCTTTGGCGGATTTATTCGGGCTCGAAAAAAACGAGTTCCAGGATGAGAAGGGAATTGAAAGAAATATCAAGGAGCACATAAAGCAACATCTCTTTTCGAAAGGAGTGGACAAAGGCAAAACCCTGGTTCTCATCATTGATGAAGGTCAGAAAATTCCGCTTTGGCTGATTGAAATTTTGAGGGAACTCTTGAATTTTGAAACCAACCACTACAAACTGTTGCAGATCGTCATCTTCGCCCAAAAGGAATTTGAATCCGTTCTCTCGCAGTATACCAACTTTGCGGATCGGATCAACCTGTTCCATCGCCTTCATCCGTTAAATTTCCTGGATATGGTTCGCATGATTCGATTTCGGCTGGAAAAGGCCGGGTTTCAGGGATCTGTGTCTACTTTTTTCAGCTATCCGGCCCTCTGGTATATTTTTCGAACGACTCGGGGGTATCCCAGAAAAGTTATCCATTTATGCCACCAAGCCGTGTTGTTACTGGTTATTCGAAACAAACCCCGAGTCTCCAGATCATTGGTGCATGCAACTGCGAAAAGAGGAATGTTTTATGCTCAATCACGCCGGAAACGGCTGCCGTTCGGTATGATGGCATTGGCAGCAGTTGTGATTTTTTCTTTTTTTCTAACCCCGTTTTCAGGTGGGCAGTTGGAACGAAGCCGGTTTGAACCGGATGCACAACCGGCGTCAGTTTCTCCTGTTGCTGAACCGATTTCAGATGCCATTCAAAGAAAGACCCCGATGGTTTCAACGGAATTAATTGCAAAACCGCCTGTAATTCTAGGACAATTATCTGTCAATAAAAGAGAAACGTTGGGTGAATTGGTTCGAAATGTTTACGGCGCCTATAATCCTCAATTGCTGAAGGCGGTCTTAGCAGTGAATCCGCATATAGGCAGCCCTCATCGCATCTCCATCGGAGATCGCATTTCCTTTCCTGCACACGAATTGGATATGGATTCCGGATTCTTCGACGGATTTCGTATCGAAATAGCTGAAACCCGCCGGTTGGAGGAGGCGCTGGAATTATTCAGATCCTATTCGGAAAGACAAGAAACCGGCATTCGAATCATTCCCAACTGGAACCGGTCTTCGGGTTTGAGGTTTTCGCTGGTTTTGGATGAGTACTTGGAAAACCAAGCGCATGCCTATGAACGGTCTTCCATATTGCAACCGGAATTCGGCCAAACCTTAAAGGTTGCCCGTGGCTGGGCAGAAGGCACCAAGCTGTATGCGACGCTTCCGGTTCCTTAACCTGTAAAATGCCGTTTCAAGGGGGCCTCTAGTTGAGAAAAAAGTTGGGTGAAATTCTGGTCGAACAAAGGCGCCTCAGTGATGAGCAACTCGATCAGGTCCTTGTCGAACATAAAAAATCGAATATGAAACTGGGCCAATTCCTGGTTTGGCAGGGTCTTATCAATGAGGTCCAAATTGCGGATTTATTGGCCGAGCAGTTGAAGGTGAATCGCTATAATTCGGTGGATTACCCCATCGATATGCAAATGGCGGAAATACTGCCGGCGGAAACGGCTCAGAAGATGCAGGCCGCACCCTTAAAACGGCAGGGGCGGTTGCTTCTGGTGGCCATGCCCGATCCTCTGGATATTGATACCATTGAATCCATAGAAACGCTCACCGGCTGCGAAGTCGAAGCGGTTATCAGTACGGAACAGGAATTGAATCATCTGATTACAAACCTGTATGGCTCAAATACGGGAATCGGCGGGTTCCTGGATGATTTGAAATTTCAAAGCAATGTGGAAGATCTTGAGGAATCTGCGGCTAATGAATATCTGGAGGTGAGTTCGCTTCAGAACATGGCCGAAGAAGCCCCGGTGGTACGCCTGGTCAATGAAATTCTCTCTCAGGCCATTCGGGAAAGGGCCAGCGATGTTCACATCAGTCCGGAAAAAAATATGGTGCAGGTGCGGTTTCGAGTGGACGGAAAACTCCATAATGTACCGTCTCCGCCTAAAAATATGATCTTGCCCATCATCTCTCGCATTAAAATCCTGGCCAGCATGGATATTTCTGTCTTGAGGGTGCCTCAAGACGGCCGCTTCAGCATCAAAATGAACCACAAAGAGATTAATGTGCGGGCTTCCACTATTCCCACCATTTACGGGGAAAACCTGGTGCTTCGGCTTCTGGATACCAGCAGCGGTATTTTTTCTCTGGAAGATCTGGGCATGTCCAAGGCCGACAGGGAAAAGGCCGAAGCGACCATGGACAAACCCTACGGCATGTTTTTGAGCACAGGCCCCACCGGAAGCGGCAAGACAACCACCCTGTATTCCATTCTGAAGAAAGTTAATCAACCCGATATCAATATCATTACCCTTGAGGACCCGGTTGAGTACCGGGTCGACAATATTCGACAGACGCAATTGAATCGTAAGGCCGGCATGACATTTGCCAGCGGTATTCGATCCATACTGCGCCAGGACCCGGATGTGATCATGGTCGGGGAGATCCGGGATTCCGAAACGGCGACCATTGCTGTTCAGGCGGCTTTAACGGGGCATCGGGTGCTCAGCACACTGCACACGAATAATGCGGCCGGGGCGATCACGCGTTTTCTGGACATGGGAATCGCTCCGTTTCTGATTTCCTCTGTACTGCTCATTCTCATTGCCCAGCGCTTGATTCGAAAAATTTGTCCCTACTGCAATGTGCCCTTCGATCCGCCGGATGCCTTGTTGGAGTATTGGGGGCTTCGCAGAACCGATGAAGACCACTTTGTGCAGGCAAAGGGCTGTTTCAATTGCCTGAATACCGGATATAAAGACCGAACCGGCGTTTTCGAAGTCTTGGTCATTGATGAGGTCGTTCAGGAGATGATTTTGAAGAACATGTCTGCGAATGAGATTACGTGCGAAGCCCAACGTTCGGGTAAACTGACGACCCTCAAACAGAATGTCGCCCAAAAGGTTCGGTTGGGGATTACCACCTTCGAAGAAGCCGGATCGGTCGTCATGACCTGATGTAATAAAATGGCGAAATACGAATTTCAGGCATACAATGACAGCGGCGCTTTAATATCCGGTGAACTGGAGGCGGACTCGGAAGCGACGGTCAATCACAACCTGCTCTTGAAAGGGTATATTCCTTTTGATATCCGAAAGAACCGGTCATTATCTTTCAAGCCCCTGTGGGAACACCTGAAAGGAAAGCTGAACCCCATAAAAACAAGGGA
>JAABSQ010000183.1 GCA_011390315.1 Desulfobacteraceae bacterium | reverse complement strand
GACCAGGCCCATCTCTCGGGATTCTTCGGCAGTGTAAAGTTTAGCCGTCATGAGCATTTCCATGCATTTTTTCTGCCCGACGCATCGACTTACCGCCACAGTCGGGGTCGAGCAATTGTAAGAATAAATCAAGCCGGTCATGCCGAACTGGGCCTTTTCCGCACCGGCGGTAATCAGATCGCAGCCGGCAACCAGGTGGCATCCGCCGGCCATGGCGATGGAGTGCACTTCGGCGATGACGCACTGGGGAATCGAGCGAATCGTATTCATCAGGTTGTAGGATGTCTGGAACAACCGCCGAATGTTGGACACCGGCTGATTGAGTATCTCGGTGCGATCGTGCCCGGCGCAAAAAGCCGGCCCGTTGGCTTTGAGAATGATCACCTTGGTCTCGTGCCGCTCGGCGGCATCCTCAAGACACGCGGTAATCTCCTTTTCGGCGGCCACCCCGAGGGCGTTGCGTTTTTCGGGCATGTTCAGCGTCAGGATGCCGATTTCCCCTTGTTCTTCGTACAAAATAGATTCGTAGCTCATAAAAAAACTCCTTTCTTTTGATTAATTCAGCCAAGTCGATTCCCGGCTGATTTTGTCCGTTTCAGCAACGTTCTGTCCCGATCCGCCGGCGGTTCGGGAGCAGGTTGATAATTTCATTCGTCATTCCAAAGCACCGTTGTATCTGAAATCCGGCATCATTTGCGGCTTATCGAGGATGTCCAGCTATGATTGCAATTCCTATACCACCTTACTTCCCTGCCCGATTCCCCCCGGTTGACCGGTTTATGGCCTCGAATACAACCCAATGCCGATGTAAAAATGCACCATCCTCGGTTTTCCCTTGCATTTTTGCACCGGAACGATTTCATTCCTTCTATCTCCCGGAAATCGGAAAACCGCGGCGGAGTTGCTCTAAAGCGCATTTATCCGGACTTTTGAAAACTGGCACATAATTTGAATGGGTATGTTACAAGGGGATTGATGGTGAATCGATGCTCTGTTCGAAAAAACTCATGCAAGATTCTCACATAAGAAAGGAGGACAAAACAGTGGCTCAAAAAGAATACATACCACTAGGGGTCGGCTTTTACCCGGATTGGTGGGTCAGCAACCATGGAATCGCATACGGAAAAGAGTACTATGAAAATCCGGACTATCGCGTGGACACACAGGCCCGGATGCAAAAAGCCCTCTATGAGAGGTTCGGCGACATCGGCTTGGGAAACCCGGACCCCGCTCCTCGCCCTTTGATTACCTACGGCATGGTGATGCTGCCGGCCGTGTTCGGTTGCGAGATCATTTTCAAAGAAGACGCCCTGCCTTGGGCGATGCCCCTGAATTTATCCAAGGAAGCCTGCGACAAGCTGGTCAAACCCGATTTGCCCCAGACCTCTCCCATGAAGGAGATGCTGGAGCAGATCGACCACTTGAAGTCCAAATACGGCAAGGTGGTGGGCGACATCAATACAACCGGGGTTCAGAACCTGGCTCTCAAACTCAGGGGCGACGAGCTTTACATCGATTATTTCGAGGACCCGGAATTCGTCCATCGACTTCTGAAGTTTTGCACCGAGTGCATAATCGACCTCTGGCGTCTGGTCTATCCCATAACCGGGACCGGCGCGGTCGATGTCACGCCCATGTGCGATCCGAGCATTTACTGCCTTCCCAACTGCACCGTGGAGCAAATTTCCGGCGATACCTACATTGAATTCGGCCTGCCGTACGACAACATGATCGCGGAAGTCTGCAAGCCCGTCGGAATCCACCATTGCGGCAACCTGGATCCGGTTGTGGAGGGATACGCCCAGGTAAAAAATCTTGTATTCGTCGAAGCCGGATTCGGGACCGATTTTGCCGCCGCCCGCCGGATCTTGGGCCCCGATGTGGCCTTCAACGCACGCATCAGCCCGGTACTCATGAAAAACGGGACCGCCGAGGAGATCGAGGCTGCGGTCAAAGAAGCGATCGACCAGGGCGATCCGCTGGAAAACTACTCCATCGATACGGTGGGGTTGACCACGGGCGTACCCGACGAAAACGTCAGAGCGGCGCGCCGCACGGCCATGACATACGGCCGATTGGATTCCAGCCGATAGAACCCTTCGATCCCCCCAGCGGCGAAGCCGTAACCGGGGATCGCGATTTTTTTCATCGAAAGACATCAGCAGCTTATTTATGGAGCATCAACCATGCAAACCCGCGTATCAAGTGAAAGTCAGGAAGTAATCATCGGCCCCGATCAGCCGGTGGCGATAATCGGCGAGCGCATCAACCCGACCGGTCGAAAAAAACTGGCCGAGGTATTGGAGCGCAGAGACATGGGCTACGTGCAACAGGAAGCCCTCAAACAGGTTCAGGCGGGAGCCCATATTCTCGACGTCAACGTCGGGATATCCGGCGCCGACGAATCGGCCATCATGGTCGAAGCCATCCAGGCGATCCGGGAGGTCGTCGGGACGCCTCTGTGCATCGACTCCGCCAACCCCAAGGTGCTGGCGGCCGGCCTTCAGGTTTACAAAGGAAAGGTCTTGGTCAACTCGGTCAACGGCGAGGAGGCGAAGCTCAAAGAGGTGCTGCCCCTGGTGGCCGAATACAAGGCGGCGGTGGTCGCCTTGACCATGGACGACAAGGGAATCCCCACGGACGTGTCCACCCGCGTCGCCATCGCCGAAAAGATCGTCAATGAAGCCGTCAAGCTGGGCATACCCGCCGAGGATGTGATCGTCGACCCGCTGGCCATGAGCGTGGCCTCCGACGATCAAGCCGGACTCGGGGCGCTCCGGGCTCTGGCGGAAATCCGGGACAAGTTGGGCGTGAATCAAACCATCGGCGCCAGCAACGTCTCTTACGGACTGCCCGAGCGTCGGGCTGTAAATTGCGTGTTCCTGGCCATGGCGGTGCTCAACGGTCTGACCTGCCCCATCACCGACCCGACCGTATGGCCGGTGAGACGAACGTTGTTGCTCGCCGACCTGTTGCAGGGAAAGGACGAGTTCGCCATGAATTTTATCTCCGCCTACCGAGAGCAGAATCCGGAGGAGGCTTAATTTTTATAAAAAAGGAGCTTAGTATCAAATGGCAGATTTAGAAGGAATCAAACAAGCGGTCGTAAAAGGCAAACGTAAGGAAATCGTCGGACTGGTGCAAGCCGCCGTGGACGAAGGCGTTGATCCCCAGTCGATCATCTCCGATTACATGATCGAGGCGATGAAGGAAGTCGGCGCTCGGTTCGAGGCCAAGAAAATATTCGTCCCCGAGATGATGATGGCCGCGCGCACAATGCAGGAGGGACTGGGAATTCTAAAACCTCTGCTGGCCGCGGGGGACGAGTCTCAAACGAAGAAATCCGGCACTGTGGTCATCGGAACCGTGTTCGGAGATCTTCACGACATCGGCAAAAACCTGGTAGTCCTGATGCTGGAGAGCTCGGGCTTCGAGGTGCATAACATCGGCGAGAACGTAACGCCCGAAGCGTTCGTGGAAAAGGCCAAGGAACTCGACGCGGACATAGTGGGCATGTCGAGCCTGCTGACCACGGGGGATCCCTACGTCAAGGCCACCGTCGAAGCCCTCAAAAACAGCGACATCGCCGACCGGATAAAGGTGATATGCGGCGGGGCCGCCGTTACCCCGAAGTACGCGGTGGAAGTATGCGGCGCCGACGGCCACGCGCGGGATGCGGTCTCCGCCGTCAATATCTGCCGCGAGTTCATGGAAAGCTGATAATCCATGCCGCCTCCCTCCGCCCCGGGACAAGGCGCCCCGACCTTGTCCTGTGCGGCCGGAGAAAGCGAAATTTTACCTTCAACTCGAATCTAGACCTGTTTTTCCCGAGGGGTTTTCACAAGCATGTTCGGAAAACGGCGTCGCTCAAAACATCAGGGGTGTTTTAACCGCGATGAAAGAAAACCAAATCATTTTTCAGCCCATGGGGAGACGAATCGAGGCCGATGAAAACCTTACTCTTCTGGAACTGGCCAACCTCGCGGGTGCCGGAATAGAGGCCGCCTGCAGCGGCAAAGGCCGCTGCGGCAAGTGCCGGGTTCAGGTGCGGGGAAATGCGACGCCGCCCGGGAAATCGGAGCTGGAAATCCTTGGCGCCGACGAAGCCAAGGACTACAGGCTGGCTTGCCAGACGCATGTCCCAGGAGCCGCGACAGTGTGGGTTCCCGAAATCAGCCGCCTCAACAGCCAGGTTATCCTGACGGCAGGCGGAGATTACACTGCGGATTTCGGTCCTGGAATAAAATCCGCCGAACTGGAAGTACCGCTTCCCGATTTTAAAGAACACGCTGCGGACCGCGAACGGATGCTGACGCGGCTTTCCCGGTCCGCCGGGATCTTCGAGGGAAGGAACCACCAGCAAACGCCCCTTTCCGTGCTTTGCGGCCTGGAAGAAAAACTTCGGTCCAACGCCGGGAGGGTCACCGTTGTCACGACCCGCTCGGGCAGCATTTTAGACGTCTCGCCCGGATGGGATCACCAGTGTTTAGGCTTGGCGGTAGATTTGGGAACCACAACGGTGGTTGCCTATCTGATTGATTTTCGCACCGGAAAACCGATCGGTGTCAAGGCCGATATGAATCCCCAGGTCGCCGAGGCCGAAGATGTGGTCAGCCGGATTTCATTGTGTCGGGAGCGTCCCGAAAATCTGGAAAGACTATCGGGCATGGCGCGAAAATGCATTGAACGCCTGGCGTCCTCAATCTGCCGGGAGCAAGGCATAGATACCGATCGAATCTTCGAAATCGTCGTGGTGGGAAACACCGCCATGCACCACATCTTCCTCGGTCTGAACCCGGAGCACTTGGCGATGGCCCCATATACACCGGTGGCAGCGGATGGTTTTTCGGTGCGGGCAGCCGAACTCGAACTCGCCTTCTCGCCAGAAACCAGGGTTCACCTCCCCCCCGTCAAGGCCGGATTCGTGGGCTCCGACGCCGTGGCAATGGCCCTTGCCCTGGACGCCGATCAAGTGACCGAGCCGACTCTGATGGTGGATCTCGGCACGAACGGAGAGATTGTCCTGGCCTCCCCCGATCGAATTCTGTGCTGCTCCACCGCCGCCGGACCCGCCTTCGAGGGCGGGCATATCCGCTGGGGCACACGCGGCGCTCCTGGCGCAGTGGACAGCGTCGATTTATCGAATTCCGAGGGTGCGCCAAGGCTATCTGTTATCGGTGGACTTGCGCCCAAAGGCATCTGCGGCTCCGGACTCGTTTCCCTGGTCAGCAGCTTGGTCCGCACCGGCATAGTCACTTCGGCCGGCGCTTTCGATATCGAGTCTTTCAACCCTCGATTACGCCGGGGGCCGGACGGCTTGGAGTATGTCCTGGCCGAAGCGCAGGATACCGGAACTGGTCGAGACCTGGTTTTTACTCATCATGATCTGGCCCAGCTGCAACTGGCCAAGGCCGCGATCCACGCGGGGATATCTCTGATGATGGCCGAAATGGGCGTCGACCGATTGTCTAAGGTGCTGTTGGCCGGAGCTTTCGGAAACTACCTGAATACGGAGGCGGCCTGTGGAATCAACATGTTGCCCGGCGTAACCCCCGCACAGATAAAAAGCGCGGGCAATGCCGCCGGCGCAGGCGCCGTTATGGTGCTCATGAGTTGCTCCCAACGGTCCCGGGCGCAAAACCTGGCCGATCGAATGCAGTACCTTGAACTCGCTGTCCATCCCGGCTTCAACGATGCTTTCCTGGACGGCATGGCGTTTCCTTGATCGACACCAGGGCTACCTTTCAAATACACTCGGGTGCGGGAAACAGGTGTTCCATGATCAGATCGATCAGGATGAAAAATCCGCCTATGCCCAAAAGGCGATTGTCCTGAATGCGCTGGATGAGGATGCGCGGGAAGGGATCTCCGCCTTCCTGGAAAAACGGAAGCCGGTGTGGAAGGGATGAATCAATAAAAAACGGAAGGGGAACAGGAGGCGGGTCGCACATCCTGTTCCCTTCCGAAAACGGACGGGGGGAGAAAAGGGGTTATCGTTTCGAAAACTGAAACCGCGCTCGGGCCCCTTTCTGGCCGTACTTCTTTCGCTCTTTGACCCTCGGATCCCGTTTCACGAAGCCCGCTTTTTTCAGCACGGTCCGAAGGTCGGGATCGGCTTGAATCAGGGCCCGGGTGATGCCGTGTCGAATGGCGCCCACCTGACCGGAGATGCCGCCGCCGTTGACCGTGATTCGAACATCGAAAGACCCCGCGTTGTTGGTCAGGGTCAGAGGCTGGGTCATGATGATCTTGGCCGACTCGACGGGGAAATAGTCATCCACGGTGCGGTTGTTGATGAGAATTTTTCCGTTTCCCGGGGTCAACCAGGTTCTGGCCACCGATGTCTTGCGCCTTCCTGTTGCGTAATATTCGTTCTCCATGAATTTCCTCGATGTTTATTCTCTATTGAATCGTTAGCACTTCGGGTTGTTGCGCTTCGTGCGGATGCGTATCCCCGGTATAGACCTTCAGCTTTTTGAATAATTTGCGCCCGAGCCGGTTTTTGGGCAGCATGCCGCGGACGGCAAAACGGACCACATCTTCCGGCTTTTTCTTCATCAGGTCCTTGATGGGGACCGTCTTCAGACCGCCGATGTACCCGCTGTGATGGTAATAGCATTTCTGTTCCATTTTTCTGCCGGTCAGCACCACCTTATCCGCATTGACTACGATGACATTGTCTCCCATGTCTACGGAAGGGGTGTACAGGGGGTTGTGTTTGCCCCTCAGGTGAGACGCCACCCGGGTGGCCAGTCGACCCAGGACAAGCCCTTCCGCATCGATCACATACCATTTACCGGCATTGTCGGACTGCTTTGCACTGTATGTATATTTCTTCACCGTTCCACACTCCTGTCCTCAAAGAAAATTTGGTTTTTTAAACAAATATAAAATGAATGTCAACCCAAAATCGAACCGCCCCTGCGGGGCTCAGCCGCGGGATTATCGGATTGACAGTCCTTCATGTCTCTATTAAGTTGTGACCGATAAGTCCGACCCGTTGAACATGCCCGGCCCGTAAAGACAAAATCATGAGATGCATGCATTCATGCAACAACATGATTTAAAATGGAAATGTGCAATATGACAGATTTGGAAATCGAAGTCAAGTTTTATATACCGGATTTTGAACCGATTCGCCGCCGAATGAAGGAAATCGGGGCCGCTTCACAGGGAAGATGGTTTGAAACCAACCTTCGATTTGAAGATCATGACCAAAACTTTCTTCGAAATGATTCTCTGCTTCGCCTTCGGCGGGATTCCCGAAACCGCCTCACCTTCAAATCGGTCCCCGGCCTCCCGGCCGAAGTAGACGACGGGCAATTCAAGGTGTACCGGGAGTTGGAAGTGGAGGTGAGCGATTTCGAGATTATGACCCGAATTCTGGAATCCCTCGGCTATCATATTGCACAGACCTATGAGAAACAACGGGAAACCTTCACCTATGAAAATTTGGAGATCTGCGCCGACACCCTCCCCTTCGGCGAATTCCTGGAAATCGAGGGGGAAAAAGAGGCCATCCGTTCCATGGCCTGTCGACTTGGTCTACACTGGCGGCGGCGCATTCTAGAGAATTATTTGGGAATATTCGAATATATCCGCCGAAACACCGGGCTGGAATTTCAGGATGTCACTTTTTCCAATTTCAGACAGACAAATCAGAATGATCTGTCGAATTATATCCGTCGTTTCGAGATCGGAAGCTGAAATCGGGCATGACGACTCTTTCCGCGAATCAACCGGCCGGCGTCTCGGTGTTCACCCTGAATCTTCGTTTCGGCCTGGCCGAGGACGGCCCCCATGGGTGGCAGTATCGCAAAAAGGTCCTTCCGCCGCTTTTACGGGAATACGAGGCCGATTTCATGGCCTTTCAGGAGGTCAACGATTTCCAGTTGGATGATCTCATCGCTCTCCTGCCCGACCACCGCTATATCGGCCGGCGACAACCAGCCCCCGCCTTCTGGCAGAACAACATCCTGTTTTATCGCAGGGAATGGCGGCTGATCGACTCGGACTATTTTTTTCTGAGTCCCACTCCGGATATCCCCAGCCGGTTCCGCAAGAGCCGGTGGCCCCGGCAGTGCGTTCTGGGTCGGTTTCGCTCGGCAAACCGGGAGATTGCCTGCGGCAACACCCATTTCGATTTTGATGCGGATGTTCAGAGACGAAGCGCCCGGTTGATCCTGGACCGACTTTCGACGCTTTCTCGGAATTGTCCGACCATACTCACCGGGGACTTTAACGCCTCCCCCGCCGGGCCTGCACATGCAGTGTTTGCAGGGAGTGAAGCCGGTCAGAATTCGCCGGTGAAGGCCGGCTTCACCAATACATTTGATCCGGATTTTCCGGCAACCCATCACGGATTCACCGGTACCGGAACCGGGGATCATATCGACTGGATTTTATATCGGGGAAACCTTCGCCCTCAATCGGCACATATCGTTCAAGATTCCATCGACGGGGTCTATCCGTCGGATCATTTCCCCCTGCAGGTCGTATTCGAGTGGGAATCCGCCTGATCAGGCTTTTGCACCGCTTTTCTTGAACGGCGCGAATTTCTTTTTGACGGGTGCAGGTTCCGGAACGGAGATTCGGGTCACCTTGGCATTGAGAACGCCCCCCTGTTCGACGATCAGGTCTTTGCATTTCACATCCCCTTCACAGCTGCCGGTCGCCAGCACCACCAGTTTATCCGACACCTCCAGTTCGCCTTCAAACCGACCGCCCACAGTGAAATGATCGGCCTTGGTATCGGCATAGACCGCCCCTTCTTCTCCGATGGTGATGAACTGGCCGTCCAGAGTTCCCTTCACCGTCCCTTTGATCAACATTTTGCCGGTGCAGGACAGGGTGCCCTCCACCGTTAATCCGGTGTCCAGAATAGAAAAATTTTCAACTTTTTTTGCCACGGCAGGTCTCCCGGAATTTTACTGGATCGCGTTGGAAGCGACAGGGGTCGCGGTTCTATCCGGCATCCGAATCCGGCGTTTCGATCAGGTTTTTGACCTCCTTCAGCAAAAGCTCCCCCCCTTCGTCGAATACATACACACAGGCCTTGCTGAACTGGTCCGGATCATGCCGCCCCTCAGGTCGGAACTTCATGAACTTATAATTGGCGATGGAAAACGACTGTCCTTCCTCCTGGCCGGTGGGGATACCCGAAACCAGATGGACATCCGGCAGGGCCAGCCATTTCGGTTTCCCCCGGTCCTCTCCCTCCAGCACCACGACGGCATGGCCGGAGACCGGCTGAGACCGGGAGGCGGTATTTTTGATCTTGTATCGAACATAGACGTTTTTCCGATCCCCGTTGGAATATTCGAAATCCTCGATGGCCACCCGAACAGGTTTTCGATTTTCCTGATCCGCGGGCTTTTCATTCGATTCGGAAGCCGGCACCAGAAAGGAAGGGCCTTTTTTCCGTGTCTCCGCAATCGATGGGTCGGGCGCTTCCGGTTTGATGGCGGCGATCGTTTCGGAGGATGTTTCTTCGGAAGTTTTTTCAGATTCGACCGGACCGTTCTCCGGTCCCTCCTTCCGTTCAGACCCGGCAGTATTTTCAGCGGTTTCGGATTTCCCGGAAGGGTACGTGAACGCCTTTGACGGGGTTTCCTTCTCGGACCCGGATGCGTCGACCGCTGCCGCCCCGGTCACCGGTGTTTCATTCTTGGCGGCGCTCCGCAGCCACCGGTTCTCTCGGGCTTCGGCTCCATACAGATAGTAAAAGGTTCCGGCCGCGGTCACGGCGCCGACAAGCAAGACCAGACAGATCACCGCCAAACCCTTGAACCATTTGATGCGAATGGTCTTGCCGGTTTCGGAAACCAGCAGCAGGGTCCAGTTTTCTTTTCTTTTTTCCGGCTGGGGTACGGTGGATCGATTCACGTCTTACTCCGGATCACATCTTGCTCCAGGTTTCTCTGTAGATCTTCCATTCACCCTTTTCCCTTTTGAGAAGCAGTGTTTTCATTCCGGAAGCTTTAAACCCGCTGGATTCGTAACTCTGGACAAAGGTGACTTTGGTTTGATTCTCTCCCGGCTCGGTTTGAAGATTTTTTTGAGTCACCCGGATATAGTCGTACTTGCGATTCAGGCGCTTTTTATAATCGAGCCATCCGGCTTTATCCATTCCCTGGGAGCGAAAATCGCCGGCATAAAAGGAGCCGTAATCTTCGATGTCCATAGAGGACCAGGCTTTCAGCCATTCATCCACCATTTGTTCGATTTCGGCTTCATCGGCGCCTCGAACCCGCAGATCTTGTGACGCCAGAATCAGAGGGTTTTCCTCACCGGACCCGGAATAATCATCGGGAAGGGGTTGATAACTGTCGCCGATAATACGAAGCCCCTCCCCCTTGTCCGAGAGGAATAATTTTTTGGTCCCCACCGGAATCTCGCGATCCCCAAAGCTTAGGTATTGATCAAAGAGGACCACCATGACCGTTTTGTGTTTGTAGATGGCGATATTTCGGCCTCCCACTCTCAGGTCGGATTCGGCTTCTTTCAGTCGTTTTTTGACCTTGTACCAGTCCGACCACCAGGCGATCTCGGGTACATAATCGGGATCATAGAGTCGGACATAGTCATGATAGGTGCCGTGATCCACCGCATCGATCCATTGGTCCACCACCTCAAGAATCGCTTCCTTGAGCGCGGTTTTGGGTTCAAAGGCCTCAAAATTGAGTGTATCGACGATCACGATAGGGGTGCGGTTGAGAGCGATGTATTTTTCAACCGCTTCCAGGTCGGTGTTTTCCAGGGCGATACACCCGTTGGAATCCCTTGCTTTCAGCGGCTTATTGGTCCCGTGCAGCCAGATGGCGCTGCCGGTGCGCTCGGCCAGACGGTCCAGCAGGTTGGGATAGTCGGTGGGAAAGGCCCGAACCCCGTAGATGGGAGAAAGATCTTTGTCCTGATAGACCCGGGTGAAAAAATAGATCCCCTCGGGGGTTTTCCCGTCACCGGATCGGGTTTTGGCCCCGACCTGCTTACCCGTGGAACATACCCATTGAGAGATTTTCCTGGGGGCGCTGGCGATTTCGTACAAAAACAGCGACTGGGTCTCTTTTTCCACCACCAGTACATATTCCGGTCCGTTCTCCGGATCGAAGGGGACGAACACATCCGGCAGCAGGTCCGTCTCCGTCTCCAACGGTGTGGACGCCCGGGCGGACACGCCGATGAGGATCACCAGCGATATCAACGCCATTCGGCCGACAAACCCCGCCCCGATCTTCATATACCGACACTTTTTACAAAGATGATTCTTACAGCGGCGCAATCATTCCTCCTGCACAATGTTTATTCGGTTTTGCTGATCCTGACCCTGTCTTGTTTCCCGGCCCCCAGCACTTGACGGGCATTGCCCCGGTTGACGGCGATCTCAAGATACCCTCGACTGCCGATGATGGCAAGTGGTTTTTGAAATCCGGCGCTTTCGTAGCTGGAAGAGAGGCCCTGAATGCGATGGCTCCCGATTTTTATCATCAGTTTCTCTCTCCGGGCCGAATTCCGCCATTTTTCCAGATGTCCGGCATCGATATTGGTGATCAGATTTCCGAAATGGTCGATGAAAAGAACGGCCCCCACCAGGTCGCCGGAAGCGGAGAATGTCGGGGTCGGCAGATCGAGGTCGGCCATTTCGGCCGACGGGATGGCCGGACCGAGCGCCGCCGGTGAAAGCCCCGCGGATAAGTGAGCCGCCGCCGGTGCAAAGATGTCTCTGCCGTGGAAGGTGCTGCTGACCGGGTGCAGAAAATAATCCCCGTTTTCCACCCGGTGAACGGTCCGGATCACCCCGTCTTGCCGCAAGGGGGCGAGAATGCCGTTGTCCGGCGCGACAAACCGATGGCCGTTCCCTTCGGCGGTCAGAACAGGCCGGCCGGTGCCGACCCCCGGGTCCACCACCACCAGATGAACCGTTCCTGCCGGAAAGTACCGGTAGGCCGACCGAATGAGACCGGCGGCCTGGAGAACATCCTGAGGATCGACCTGGTGGGTGATGTCGATCATCGTCGCATTCGGGTTGACCGACAGAATCGTCCCCTTCATGACGCCCACATACTCATCCGACAAACCGAAATCGGTGGTGAGGCTGATACACGGCATAAAAACTCCTCAGTTAAACTTACCGCCCCCCGAAGAGCGGGT
>JAABSQ010000182.1 GCA_011390315.1 Desulfobacteraceae bacterium | reverse complement strand
AGGGAGAGGTGTTGATAGGCGGCTTCCGAAGCCTTTCTGCCTGAAGAGGTGCGGGTGATCAGGCCGGTTTTGAGCAGAAAGGGCTCCACCACATCCACCAGCGTATCGGTCTCCTCCTGCAGGGTGGCCGCAATGGCCTCGATGCCCACCGGACCGCCCTTGTAGAATCGAATGATGGTTTTCAGATAACGCCGGTCCAGATCGGTAAGGCCCCGTTCGTCCACCCCTTCCAGAGCCAGCGCCGCTTCCACGATGGTGCGGGAGATGAACCCGTCCGCACGAACCTGTGCATAATCCCGCACCCGTTTCAGAAGCCGGTTGACGATTCTGGGCGTTCCCCGGGACCGGCGCGACAGCTCCCGGGCCCCGTCGTCGTCCACTACGATGTCGAGCAGGGCCGCCGATCGTCGGGTAATCCGGACCAGATCGGCTTCATCATAAAAATCGAGGCTTCTGAAGATGCCGAAGCGATCCCGAAGCGGAGCGGAGAGAAGCCCCACCCGGGTTGTGGCCCCCACCAGGGTGAACCGCTTCAACCGGAACCGATGGCTTCGGGCATGAATCCCCTTGTCGAACACGAAATCGACGGCGAAATCCTCCATGGCCGGATAGAGAAACTCTTCCACCACCTTTGGTGTGCGGTGAATTTCATCCACGAACAGCACATCCCCTTCCTCCAGGTGGGTCAGAATCCCGATCAGGTCCCCGCCCTTTTCAAGCGCCGGGCCGGAGGTGACGGTGAGGGCGCCGCCCATCTCCCGGGCGATGATATGGGCCAGGGTGGTCTTTCCCAACCCGGGCGGACCGTGGAAGATGACATGATCCAGCGGCTCCCCGCGGTTTTTTGCAGCTGTGATGGCGATCTCCAGCGTCTCCACCACCTCCGGCTGCCCCACATAATCGGACAGCCGTTCGGGCCGAAGGGATAGGATCTCGGGGTCCCCGTCTTCGGGTTGAGATTCCCGGGAGACAATGCCCTGGATTTCGGAGTTGAACTTCAAAATATCATTGGCCATGGGTCATCCGTTCGAGGCCGCTTTCAATGGACCATATCTCCTCGATAAATTTCCTCAAAAAGGGCTTCGGGACTGGAAATCGCAGAGTTCCGTTCCAGGGCCTCGGCAATCATCCGTTTGGCATCCGCCGGCCTGTGGCCCAACTGCTCCACCAGAACATCCTGAACCGGCAGAATAAACGCTTCGGATTCGGCGACCGGCGCCGCCTGCTTGCGCGGCTCTGAAAGAAAGGAGGCCATTCGGCCGCTGAGGGTGGCGATGATCTTCTGTGCGGTTCTGGCGCCGATCCCCTTCAGGTTTTTGAGGGTATCGACATCCCGGGATTCGATGGCCCCGGCCACCCGGTCCATGGAGAGGTTCAGGGCCTTGACCGCCTTGAGGGGTCCGATGGCCTCCACCGAAATAAAGAGATGAAAGAAGGCTTTTTCGAGCTCGGAATTAAACCCGATCAGTACCGGGGTCGGCTGCCGTTCAGTCTGCTGATAATGGATGTAGAGGGAAAGGGTATCCCCCGGCATTTTTGCCCGAATGGTTTCCATCACAAACCCCGGCAACAGAACCTCATACCCGACCTGATTGCAGAGGAGGAGAATCCGCTCCTCCTCTTTCTTCAGAATTTTTCCTTCAAGATATCCGATCATCTATAAAAATCGAAAAACCCCGATGAGGGCCATGGCCAAGGCGTCGGAGGCATGATAGGGGCGGATCGGCGCCGGGGATTTGAGGATGTGTCGAACCGCTTTTTCCAACTGGTCCTTGCCCGCGTTTCCATTTCCGGTCAATACCTGTTTGGCCTCCCGGACCGGAATCTCCCGAACCGACAGCCCGGATTGGTGACCCGCCAGCAGGATCACCCCGGTGACCTTTCCCAGGGTAATGCCGGATTTCGGATATTTTTCCAGAGAGAAAATATCCTCCACCACCATGAGATCCGGCTTTTCATCTTCCAGAACGGCCCGCAGCTTGGAAAAGATGCGATCCAGCCGGCTCGGCAGGTCGCCATCTTTTGCGGTATAGATGCTGCCGAAGGCGAAAGAATTCACCTTCATCCCCCGGCCGGACACCACCCCCACCCCGGTAGCGGCCAGCCCCGGGTCCACCCCCACCACCTTCATGGACCCGGACCGGAATTCAACACCGCCTTTCCCGGGTTTGCCTTACAATGCATTCAATTTTTGTCGGGCGATCTTGGATTCACTGGAATCCGGATATTTATCGATCAGATCCTGCAAGATCAACCGGGCATTGGCCCGGTCTCCCAGGTTGGAAAAAGCAAACCCCTGTTTGAGCAGAGAGGCCCGCACCTTGTTTCCTCGGGGATATTTTTCAATGACCGTCTGGTACTCCAGAATCGCATTTTCATACTGCTGTTGTCGATAAAAGATTTCACCGATCCAGAACTGCGAGTTGTCCGCATATTGGGCATCGGGATATTCCCGCAACAAAGTTCGGAATCCTTCCAGGGCCGCATCGAAGTCCCCCCGGTCAAAGGCCTGCTTGGCCTCCAGATAGAGTTCGTTTTCCGAAGCCGGGGGTGCGGAGGGCCGTGCGCCGGGTTGGGGGCGAACCGGGGCAGAGCCGCTTCGATCGTTCGAGGTGCCGGCCGAAGGCCGGGAGGCCGCTCCCGGCCGATACCCCTGCCCCCGAGGGGATTCGATTCCCAGTTGCCTCTCAATTGTTTCCAGCCGGGTCGCATTGACGGCCACAGTACCCTCAATAGCCCTGAGGCGCTGATCGGTCTGGTAGTTGGTTTCCTCAAGCTTGCCCCGCACCGCCTGAAGTTCATTTCGAATGCGGTCCAGGGTCGCGGTCAAGCCGGCGGACTGGGATCTCAGGACCTGCTCCTTTTCTTCCAGGGTGGCGCCGTAGTTCTGCAGCTGCGATCTGAGCTGACTCTTTTCCTCTTCAGCCGCGGCGGTCTGCTGCCGAAGCTCGAGATTTCTGCGCTCCAAAACGATGACTCGGTCTTCCAGCATTCGGACGTCGCTTCGCGGCGCACAACCGCTGATTCCAATGAGCAGAGGAAAAAAAAGAATGGAGTGGATGAATTTCATAAACCTATCCCGAATAAATGGAAGTTGGCGGAAAGCGATAAACACATTCCGGACATCCGGTTCTACCTAAGATAAAAGAAAACCGAATGCCGGGGTGTTCATGAATTATTCGAAGACAAATTGAGCCCGCCGGTTTTTGGCCCAGGCCGCTTCGGAATGGGCGGGATCGATGGGCCGTTCTTCCCCGTAGCTGATGGTCAGCAGGCGGGTAGGCGCGATGCCCAGATTGGTCAAAAATATTTTGACGCTTTCGGCCCGACGGTCTCCGAGGGCGAGGTTGTACTCGGTCGTTCCCCGTTCGTCGCAGTGGCCCTCGATGATAGCGGTCAATCCGGGGTTTTTCCGCAACCAGTCGGCCTTCTTCCGGAGTTTGGACTGGGCCCGGGGAGACAGTTCGGAGCTGTCATACGGAAAATAGATGTGTTCATTCAAGAAGGCCTCCCGGGAGGCCTGCATCTCGCGTCTGCGGGCCTCTTCGGCTCGGCGCCGGGCCAGCTCCTCTTCATCGATGGCGCCGGTCTCCGGCCCCTCGGGTCGAATCGGTTCCTCCCGCTGGGGCCGCTGGGGCGCGGCCTGGCCATACTGCTCCGGACCGGTCGGCCCCTTCTGCCCTTTTGGGGCACAGGATACCGTGGCCAGCAGCCCCGGCAAGATGAACACCATCATCAGCACCATCCACAGTCTGCCTTTCATATTCTCCTCCTCTTGTTTTTTCGTATGCGGGCGGAGAAATTATTCTCCGCTCGAAATGGGTTAAAATTCTCCCTTTCTCCCCAAAAAACTGTATTCCTGTTGCTACTCGGTGATTCTGGGGGACCAGGCGGGCATGGTCTGCTCTCCGGGCATATCCAGCAGCCGCCGCTGATCGGTCCCGTATGCGGTCATGACATACAACCGGTATTCCCCGCTCCCTTCCCGGGTGGTGCTGAAGGCGATCAGGCTGCCCTCCGGCGACCAGGCGGGGGATTCGTTTTTTCCGGAATTATAGGTCAGGCGAACCGGGGTGCGGGTTTCCAGGTCGATTACATGGATGTTGATCTCCCCGCGCTCCATGGCGGAATAGGCGATGCGATCTCCTCTGGGGGACCAGTTGGGCTGGGTGTTGTAACGACCCTGATAGGTCAGCCGTTCCACCCGGCCGGTATCGACATCTTTGATGTAGATCTGGGGGGTTCCGGACCGGCTGGAGACGAAAGCGAACCGTTTCCCGTCGGGGGCCCAAGTAGGCGAGGTATCGATGCCCCAATGATCGGTCAGTTTCCGAATCACCTGGCCCTGGCGGTTCAGCAGATAGATCTCCTGATCCCCTGAAAACGAGAGGGTCGCGGCAAGATCGGTTCCGTCGGGAACCCAGGCCGGGGTGATATTGATGCCTTTCTTGGAAACGACGGTGCCCCGGTTTTCTCTCAGGTTCTGAATGTAGAGGTCCGGCCGGCCTTTATCATAGGAGGTATAGGCCATCCATTTGCCGTCGGAGGACCAGGCCGGATTGAGGGTGATGGAGTCATAGGTGGTGAGCCGGCGTACATTGGACCCGTCGAAATCGCATACATAGATCTCCTTGCTGCCGGTCCCGTTGGAGATAAAGGCGATCTTGCTGTCGAAAATCCCCCACTGTCCGGTGAGGTGATAGATGACTTCGCTGCAAAACCGCCGGATGATTTTTTCGAGATCCCGAACATACCCCTTATACCGTTTCCCCAG
>JAABSQ010000181.1 GCA_011390315.1 Desulfobacteraceae bacterium | reverse complement strand
CCCAGAAGCAGGCTCTGCTTGAAGGGATCGAAAAGCCGCAGTTCCAGGTCGATCAAATCCTCCTGAACCAGCGCATTTCCGGTGATCAGAAGCTCGGCGCCGATGGGGGTCCAGTTGTTGAAATCGACCTTTTCAGGGTCCGGAATCGGCCGATTGGGAGCGATCAGAAAGGCGGCCGGATCGATGATCTTGAAATAGGCGGTAAAATCGAGATACTGAGATATCAGTTTCGCGCCGCGCACCCCGATGTCGCTTCCCTCGGGAATGACCAGAAACGGAGGTACGGCCGCCGGAATTTTCCGCATCGAGGGATTTCGAATATCGATGTAATCGTACTGGGCCAGAGCGGTTCCCGCCAGGGATCCGGTGAGTAACCACATGCAGAACCAAATTTTGATAAAAATTCGCATAATTTCCTTCCGGGTCAATCTCCTTCCCGTCGATTTTCCTGATTCATGGCACATGCAGGCGGCGCCGATCCCTCCCTAATTCAGTCCGGAGGGCGTAAACACCAGCGCCACGGTATAGGCATTGTATCCCTGGGGGAGCGGCGGCAGCGGATTCGATTTCATCACCGCGCGGTAGGCCGAATCATCCAGATAGCTGTTTCCCGACCGGTCCTTGAACCAGACGTCCTTAATATGGCCGCTGGGCAGAATGTTGACTACGATCACGGTGACCAGGTCCCCCCGGGTATCGGCCAGATGCTCCGGAAAGGCCCAGTTCTTTTCGACCTGATAGGTCAGCTGGGCCCGATAAATATCGCTGATGGCGCCCGGAACCCCGCCGCCGGGCCCTCTTCCCACCGAGCCGGTCTTTCCGGAAGGCTCCGGGCTGGTCGATTCGGGGCGGACCAACCGGGGCTGCTGAGCGCCCTCACGAGCGATCTCCTTGGCCACCTTTTCCCGAACCCGGCTGATGGCATCCTTGATCGACTCGGTTCTGACCTCTTCGGGCTCCACCACCTTGGCCACGGTTTTTTCGGGTTTCCGGGTCTGGGGCCGCTTGGTGCGAATGGGCGCTTCCGGCGGCGCCGTCTCCCGGTCGACCCTTTCCGGCGGAATCGTCTGCTCGGGCGCATCTTCGATCACGACCCGGTCCCGGGGAATCGGCGTCGGCACCGGTTCCGGGGGTTCCGTTTCCATCGGCTCCGGTTCGGGCGGCGGCGCCGGTTCTTCCCGAACCACCTGCACCTCAGAATCTTCCGCGGTTACCAGTGGAATCTCGGAGGGAGGCTCGACCGGTTCCTCCACCGGCGCCGGTTCCGGCGGCTGGGCCCCGCCTACAGGCTCCGCTTCCGAAGGCAGGGTGACCATGTTGACGTTGATCACGGATTGTGTGAATCGATTCGGATTGGGGGTATAATGGGTCAGAAAGACGAACACCGCCGCAAAGACGCCGTGCAAAGAGATCGAGAACAGACATGACAGGAAGAGCAGACGGGCGCTTCTTTCAGGTCCATGAAGCAGTGAAACCCCCTCAAATGTCCTGTTTTTCATCAAGATGCGGTTTTCAACCCCTCCTCCGGAGTCTGATCCTTGAACGGTTCGGTCACCATTCCCAGCCGTTCGACTCCGGCACTTTTGATTTCGGACATCACCCGGATGGCCATCCCATAGGATATCGTCTGATCAGCCCTGAAATAGACCTGCCGGTCCGTGCGATTCTCCAGAATATTTATCAGTTTTTCCCGCAGGGAATCAAGGGAAACCTGAACCTCGTTGATGTATACCTGATCTTCCTTGTCGACACTAATGATAAGCTGGTCCGTTTCCGCGGGAAGCGGCTCTGCGACCGCCTGCGGAAGTGATACATCCACCCCCTGAACCATCATCGGGGCGGCAATCATAAAGACAATCAGCAACGCGAGCATGACATCCACGAAAGGCGTTACATTGATGTCCGACATGAGACGATCACTACCGGTTTCAATAGCCATTTTATCGTTTCCCTCCAGATGGGATGATATCGCTTTCAATAATATTTAGAAAATCGGCAGAAAAGCTGTGAAGCTCCGTTTCCATAAGCCGAATGCGTTGCATGAAATAATTGAAGAAGATCACCGAGGGAATCGCCACGGCCAATCCCGCGGCAGTGGTCACCAGGGCTCCGGAAATCCCCGGCACCACAACCGCCAGGCTCACCGATCCGGTAGTGCCGATTCCGTGAAAAGATTCCATAATCCCCCAGACCGTTCCGAAAAGCCCTATGAAAGGGGTGGTATTTCCGGCTGTCGCCAAGAACGGAACCATCTGGGTCATGCGCGTCACCTCGGTGTTAATGGCGCGCCTGAGAGATCTTTGAACATTGTCGATTCCGCTGAACCGGTCCTCCAGGCTGGTGTTTCCCGCCTGAGCCGCTCCGGGTCCGTTTTGCCGAAGTTTTTTCAGTTCCATATATCCGATGCCGAAGACACGAGCCAGCGGGCTGCTCTCCATGTTTTTGGCTTCCTTGTATGCGACCGAAAGGTCCCGGCTTTCCCAAAAAATTTCTGTGAAATAATCAGATTCCTTGAAGGCCTTCCTGAGATAAAAAAACTTGATCAAAATAATCGCCCACGACGTCACCGAGAAAAAAAGCAGCAGCAGCAATACGAATTGAACCATAAAGCTGGTGCCGCTGACAACATGAAAGATATTCATTCCTTCACGACCCATTAGCCCGCTCCGATCTTTTCATTTTCCATCAACTTCGATTTAAATTTGATAGGCTATACGAACTAGGGTATGGTGTCAAGAAATTTGATGGAGAAGATCGTGCTGCTATTTTGTTAAATTTATCACAAATACAAGACTTTAGAAATCCCATTCTCGGCCTGTTCAAGAGAATTGCCGGACCGCCGCGATATTATGGATTCATTCAATTAGGAGAAAACGTGAAAAATATTGCACACCTCTTGTTTGAAGCGAGAATGCTGAAGGAAATACCCCGTTCCGGCTATCATTTTTTAGGCGCCGGCCGCGAATCGGTTGCCGAGCATTCGTTCATGATCACCTTTATCGCATTTGCCATGGCTGAGATGGAACCGACAGCCGACGGCGGAAGACTGATTTCCATGTGTCTGATCCACGACCTCCCCGAAGCCAGAACCGGGGACCTCAATTACGTCCAGAAAAATTATGTTTCAAGCGATGAACAAAAAGCCGTCGAAGACGCGACCCGGGATATTCCGTTCGGGGGCGTCATCACCGACCTGATCCGGGAATACAATGAAGCCGCTACCCTTGAAGCCCGTCTCGCCCATGACGCCGATCAGATCGCCTTCATTCTCGATCTGAAAGCGCTTGCGGACATCGGCCACGAACCCCCTCGAAAATGGCTTCCTCCGGTGTTGAAACGTTTAAAAACGCAGACAGGACAGAGACTTGCCCAAAGCATCATGGAGACGGAATGGGATTCGTGGTGGCTGAAGAATTATATTGACAGACCGGAGTGAAAGCAATAGAAGATTTAATTTCGATTGATCGTTCGCTCGGAAATCGATCGACTTTTTGCATAGCGTTTATTTAAACCATTTGAAGCGGAGGAAATGATGAACTGGTTGATCAACACCTTGGGATCTTCCGTCGGGAAAAAATTGATGATGTCCATCACGGGTTTCGTCTTTATTCTATTCCTGATCGGACACCTGATCGGCAACCTGACCATTTATGTGGGCCCAGACGCCTTTAATGCGTATGCGGGGCATCTCCAATCGCTGAAGCCTGCGTTGCGACTGATGGAATCGGGTTTAATCTTCTTTGCCATCGTCCATATTTTTACGGGACTTATCCTTTTTTATCAGAATTTCAAGGCCCGGCCCAATCGCTATGAAGTCAACAAACAGGCCGGAGGACGCACCCTCGGATCAGCCACCATGCCCTATACCGGACTCATCATTCTGGCCTTCGTGATTTTCCATCTCTTCGATTTCACCTTTGTGGATAAAACCGGGCGGACCGTTTATGACATCGTGGCAGCTTCTTTTTCCAATCCGGTATATGTATTCCTCTATATCGCGTCGGTCTTCATCGTGGGCATTCATGTCAGCCACGGATTCTGGAGCGCCTTTCAGACCATAGGCATCAATCATCCCAAGTACATGCCGACCATTCAGACCGCCGGCCTGCTCTTCAGCCTGATCGTCGCCATCGGATTCGGTTTTATCCCCCTATTTATATCGCTCATCTCATAAGGAGGTTTCAGATATGCAGTTGGATGGAAATATTCCCAGCGGTCCCATTCAAGACAAATGGGACAAGCACTGTTTCGATCTCAAACTCGTCAATCCCGCCAACAAACGCAAATACGACATCATCGTCGTGGGAACCGGGCTGGCCGGCGGGTCCGCGGCGGCGACCCTTGCCGAACTAGGCTACAACGTCAAAAACTTCTGCATTCAGGACTCCCCCCGTCGGGCCCACAGCATCGCAGCCCAGGGCGGCATCAATGCCGCCAAAAACTATCAGAACGACGGCGACTCCATCTGGCGGCTGTTTTACGACACCGTCAAAGGCGGCGATTTCCGGGCCCGGGAAGCCAATGTCTATCGCCTGGCCCAGATCAGCAACAACATCATCGACCAGTGCGTAGCCCAGGGGGTCCCCTTCGCCCGGGAATACGGCGGCCAGCTGGCCAACCGGTCCTTCGGCGGCGCCCAGGTCTCCCGAACCTTCTATGCCCGGGGACAGACCGGACAGCAGCTGCTGCTGGGGGCCTACCGTTCCCTCTGCCGGCAGATCGGAGCCGGAAAGGTGGAAATGTTTCCCCGCCGGGAGCTTCTGGACGTGGTCTTGGTCCAGGACCAGGCCCGGGGCATCGTGACCCGGAACCTGGTCACCGGGGAAATCGAAAAATACGCAGCCGATGCCGTAGTTCTGGCCACCGGCGGCTATGGAAACGTTTTCTTTCTGTCCACCAACGCCATGAACTCCAATGTCACGGCGGCGTTTCGAGCCTACCGCAAGGGCGCCTTTTTCGCCAACCCCTGCTTCACCCAGATTCATCCCACCTGCATTCCGGTCCACGGCACCTATCAGTCGAAGCTGACCCTGATGAGTGAAAGCCTGCGCAACGACGGCCGGGTCTGGGTGCCCAAAACCCCCGGCGACAAGCGGAACCCCTCGGAAATCCCCGAATCGGATCGGGATTATTATCTGGAGCGGAAGTATCCCAGCTTCGGCAACCTGGTCCCCCGGGATGTAGCCTCCCGAAACGCCAAGGAGCAGTGCGACATGGGCAAAGGCGTGGGCGAGACCGGCCTGGCGGTCTATCTCGACTTCGCCGACGCCATTCGGCGGGACGGCCGGGACGTCATCGAGCGAAAATACGGCAATCTCTTTGAAATGTATGAAAAGATCACCGGCGACAATCCCTATGAAACGCCCATGATGATCTACCCGGCGGTCCACTATACCATGGGCGGGCTGTGGGTCGACTACAACCTGATGACCACCGTGCCCGGTCTGTTTGCCTTGGGCGAGGCCAACTTCTCCGACCACGGCGCCAACCGCCTCGGGGCCAGCGCCCTGATGCAGGGGCTGGCCGACGGCTACTTCATCATCCCCTATACCATCGGGGGGTATCTGGCCGGCAATTCCCTCGACAAGGTCTCCACCGACCATCCGGCCTTTCGGGAGTCGGAATCCAAAGTCAAGGAGATGACCGACACGCTCCTTTCCATCAACGGCAAACGGACGGTGGATGATTTCCACAAGGAACTGGGTCACATCATGTGGGAATATTGCGGCATGGCCCGGAACAACGAGGGCCTTGAAAAAGCCCGGGGTATGATTCAGGAACTTCGGGAAGAATTCTGGAAAAACGTGCGGGTGCCGGGCCTGGAAAAAGATGTCAACCAGAGCCTGGAACGGGCCGGACGGGTGGCCGACTTCCTCGAATTCAGCGAACTGATGATCATCGACGCCCTGAATCGGCAGGAATCCTGCGGCGGCCATTTCAACGAAGCTTACCAGACCGACGAAAACGAAGCCCGGCGGGACGACGAAAACTACAGCTACGTCGCGGCCTGGGAATCGAAAGGGGTGGGCGAGGAGCCGGTCCTGCACAAGGAAGATCTGGAATTCGAGAACGTGAAACTGACACAAAGGAGCTACAAGTGACACAGAATATCAACTTGACACTCAAAGTTTGGCGTCAGAACGGGCAACAGGATAAGGGCCGGTTTGAAACCTATGAGGTCAGCGACATCTCCACGGACATGTCTTTTCTGGAGATGCTGGATGTGCTCAATGAAACACTGACCCTGGAGGGCAAGGAGCCCATCGCCTTCGACAGCGATTGTCGGGAAGGGATCTGCGGTCAATGCGGTTCCGTGGTCAACGGCCGCCCCCACGGCCAGGAAAAAAAGACCACCCTGTGCCAGCTTCACATGCGCCACTTCAAAAACGGAGACACCATCGCCATCGAACCCTTTCGGGCCCGGGCCTTCAAGGTTTTGAAAGACCTGATGGTCGACCGGGGCGCCCTGGACAAGGTGATTCAGTCCGGCGGGTTCATTTCGGTGAACGCCGGCGGGGCCCCGGACGCCAACGCCATCCCGGTCTCCGGCGAGATCGCCGAACGGGCCATGGACGCGGCCCAGTGCATCGGATGCGGGGCCTGTGTTGCGGCCTGCCCCAATGCCTCGGCCATGCTGTTTGTGAGCGCCAATGTCTCCCATTTGGCCCTGCTGCCCCAGGGCAAGCTGGAGGCGGCCAAACGCGCCCTGGCCATGGTCCGCACCATGGACGCCTGCGGCTTCGGAAACTGCTCCAACGAGCGGGAATGCGAGGCCGAGTGCCCCAAGGGAATCTCCATCATCAACATCGCCCGGCTCAATCGGGAATTCTTCAAGGCCGGGTTTTTCTCCCACAACGAATAGTCTGATTCGGGGAACGGCGCCGAGCCCTCAGTCTGCCGGTCCGTTCCCCTACCCTTACCTTCTGAATATCTTTTCCGGATTTTCCTCCGATTCGGTTGCCTTCCTAAAGCGCCCGCATCTCTCCCAACCACCCCCATTCTGCCGGCTCCGATAAGGCTCAGACCACGGTTTTGCAGTAGATGACTTTTCCGTCTTCAGGGGCGTAAAAATCCGGCAGCACCGCTTCCCGGGTATACCCGCACTGTTCGTAAAACGCACGGGTGCTGGCATATTGAGCCCGTTGGGAGGTATCGACGTAGATCCGGGCGCCGGCGGCGGCCTGGATGAACCGTTCGGTCTCATGGAGCAGTTTCCGGCCTAGGCCCCGGCTCTGAAAATCGGGATGGACGACGATCCAGTAGAGATCATAGCTGGATGCGGTACATGGGGTCGGTCCGTAGCAGGCGTACCCGATCAAGCGTCCGTAGTGCTCGGCCAGAATAAAGTGATATCCGCTCTCGCTTCCCTTCCGCAAGCGCTCGGATACCAGTTCCGCGGCCACCTCGACTTCCGCCGGATGGAAAAACCCGGTGATCTCGACCAGGCGGCGGATATTTTCCATGTCCTCGGGCTTGACCTCATACCGAAGGTTCAAGCCGTGAATCGCTTTGTGCTCTCTCCGACCGCCGGCCCATTGCAGGCTCGCCTCGGCAAGCCCTTTGAAGAAGCCAACAGCGTTCTTGCCCAGGGTCCGGTTGCGATATCCGCCTTCCTGCACCACCAGGGTAGGCAACCCCATGGCCCCGATACTGCGGCCGTTTTCTTCAAAATCCCGGGCCGTCTGCGACCAGGTTCCGGTGGGATCCCCTTTGGCGGTATCCAACCCTAACGCCACGACCAGAAACTGCGGCTGAAAATCTTCAATGCGCTCAATGGCCTCGGCCAGTGTTTTTCGGTACACCTCTCCGGTGACCGACTCGGGCAGAGGCAGATTCAGATTGAACCCCTCTCCTTCTCCCTCGCCGCCTTCATCGGCAAACCCGCTGAAGTAGGGGTAGGCGAAACCGGGGTGGCCGTGAATCGATACGGTCAATACATCCGAGCGGCGATAAAAGATATCCTGCTGACCGTTTCCGTGGTGATAGTCGATGTCCAGAATCGCCACTTTTCCGTTTCCGCAAAGATACTGGGCCGCCACCGCGTTGTTGTTGAAATAGCAGAATCCGCCGAAAGCCCGTCGCTCGGCATGGTGTCCCGGCGGCCGGACCAGTGCATAGGCGATGCGGCGTCCGCTCAGAATTTCCCGGGCCGCCGTCAAGGTGCAGTCCACCCCCCGGCGGGCCGCCGGATAGGCGTTCCGGTGAATGGGGGTAAAGGTGTCGATGCAGTAATACCCGGCCAGCACCGAAGGCTCCTTCGGCGGGCGGGCCTTGTTCCGAATGGGAAACACATAGGGATAGAGGGATTTCCCCTCGGGCACGTCCTCGCTGGCCTTTCGAATATAGGTCGCAAAATCGGCATCGTGCACGGCATGGATATGCTTTTCCGGAAATGTCCGGGGCTTGATGGTAATGAAAAAACCGGCCTTTTCCAACTCCCCGAGGATGCTTCGAACCCGGACCGGGGATTCCACATAGCCCCGCTCATGGACATGATGAATGGTATGCTTGTCGTTCACCACCAACGCGATCTGTTCGGTGAATCGACCATCCACCGAAACCTTTACCGCTTCGG
>JAABSQ010000180.1 GCA_011390315.1 Desulfobacteraceae bacterium | reverse complement strand
CGTGCCTGGGGGACCGTCTCCTTCATCGTGGCGGTCACGGCCGTGGGCCGGCTCATCGATTCCTATTCGGCGGAATTGATTCTGCCCCTGATCTTTGCCGGCGCGTTTGTCCAGGCCCTGATCTCGTTTAAAGTGCCGGCCATCCAAATAAACCGCCGAACCGATTTCTCAGCCGGTTCCCAATTTCTGTCGAACCGGCGCACCATCGTGTTTCTGATCTGCGCATTCCTGATGCTGGCAAGCCACGGAACCTATTACGGGTTTTTCTCCATCCACCTGGAAAACCTGGGTTTCGACAGTACCTTCATCGGCATCGCCTGGGCCCTGGCGCCGCTGGCGGAAATGGCCGTCATGCTGGGCTCCGACCGCATTTTCAAACGGTTTTCCCTGGAAAATATTCTGGTCTTCTCATTTCTGATTGCGACCCTTCGGTGGGCAATCCTGTTCCAGACCCGGTCTTCGTATGTGATCCTGGCCTCCCAGGTGCTCCACGCCGCCACTTACGGCGCCTTCCATATCGCTTCCATCCTCTACATCGACCGGTTGGCTCCCGAACAGTCCAAAACCCTGGGCCAGGCGGTCAACAACGCCCTTACCTACGGGTTGGGGATGATGGCCGGGTTCTTTTTCAACGGGGCTCTGTTCGAACCTCTGGGCGTGTTCGCCCTTTTCGGCATCAGCGGCGGGCTGGCCTGCCTGGCCGGGATAATCTTCACGGGATTCCGGGTGTTGAACCCTGAGCGGTCATAAGCAGCATTCGGCATTGATCACCGTTTCGCCCACCCCGTGAATATTTTCCCGGCCCGGCAAGAACTCACTTTCGCTCAAACAGCTTCCCGGCCCGGGAAAATATTCACGGGGCGGCCTGGCATCAGGCGGCGTGGCCTTCTGCATACAGCCTGCGGTCGTCTTGAAAAAAGGAGAGGGTCACCGGTTCAGGGATCAGGCCCTCCCGGCGCAGCCCGGCGAAAAACCGCTCCAACCCGCGAATCTGAAGCGCATCCAGGGAGTAGTGAAGCCGGTCATAATAGCGGCGGCAGGTCTCGGTTTGAATTCCGAGCCGGGCCGAGGCTTCGCAGCGGATCTCCTGAATGTTTCGCGCCCCTTCGCACCGGGACCGCCGGAACTGATCCACCACCGCCCGCACCCATTCCGGCCGGGCCTCGGCATAGGACCGACGCACCGCCCAGAGAGCGAACACGAAGGGCAGACCGGTCCGCTCCCGCCACAAAGATCCGAGGTCCCGGACATGATCAAAGCAGGCGCGCCATTTTTCATTGAGGGCCGCATCGCCGATCACCAGAGCCGCGTCCGCATCCGCCGGCAGGTCCCGATGGCATCGAATCCGGCCGGTTTCGTACCGTGGGGTGATGCCGCTCGATGACAGCAGATACCGGGTCAGGGCGGCGGCCGTCGCCGACTCCCGAGTCAGGATCACCCGTTTGCCGGAAAGATCCGCCAATGGGCTGCGGCTGACCAGCAGTACGCTCATCACTTCGCCGAAGCAGGAAATGGACAGATCCGGCAGCAGAAGCCAGTCGTTCTGATGCCGGGCATAGGCCGCAGAGGAGACCGGGCTCACGTCCAGTTCCCCCGCCGCCAGCATGGCGTTCAGGGTGGACGGCGGCGCGCAGACCATCTCCATCCAGGGCGGCTTGTGGCCGTTGTTGAGGCCGTAGTAGACCGGCGCTACGTTCATATAACTGATCCGGCCCACCCGGACCGGCGGATTATCCGTCATACAGGATTTCGTTCTGAAGGAAGGCGCCATGAACCAGTTGCTCCAACAAATCTTTGGATGTGGTTGCGGTTGCAGGTAGATACGTAAAAACGGCCGCTCGGTTCGGTTCTAATGCGCCGAACCGATCGGCCAGGCCCAGGGCCTCGGCCCCGTTCAAAGTCGCCATCGAGAGAATGGTTTCCGGTGCGACTTCGGGATACGATCGGGCGGTAAAGGCCATTTCATCGAACAGGCTGAGGGAATCCACACTGGCCAAGCTGTCGGCGCCCAGGCAGGGGGTGAGACCGGCTTTCAGCATCCCGGCCAGATCGGGCAGCCGTCCGTGGAGGGCGGCATTGCTTCGAGGACACAGGCATACCCGGGCTCCCCTGTCCCTGAGCACCTCGAATTCGTTTGCGCCGGAGTGGATCAGGTGAACCGCCAGGGTTCGCTCGTCCAGCAGACCGAGCCGATCCGCGTAGGCCACCGGGCTTTCGGCCGGCAGTCCCCAGGTCTCGATATCGATCCCACGCTCTTTCAGAAAATCGGCCCAGTTCCCCTTGCCGGTGGTCAGAAATTCCAGTTCGTCTTCGGATTCATTCAGGTGAAGCCCGAAAGTCAGGTCTCGGGCTCGGGTTTGCTCTTTGAGGGATTTCAATACTTCCGGAGCGGTGGTGTGGGGGCCATGTCCCGCCAATGAGGCGGTCAACGCGGAATGATTGGGCCCCGGGCCGGGGTTGTCGCCCTCCCCCGAAAGCCCGGTCGAGACATCGGGCGGCAGGTCGCCGCCCAGATACTCCCGAAACCAGACGCCGGCCAGCCCGGATTCGTACAGAAGATTCCGGGTCAGGCCGAGGGAGCTGACCTCTCCGACCAATCCGCAGCCGGCGGTTTTCAAGGCTTCGATACCCGCCTTGGCCCCTTCCGTCAACCGGGCCGGGCCGGCTTCTTCCCGAATTCGAATCAGTTCCCGGACCCAGTTCCGAAACCCCATATTGAAAGGAACCATCCCCTCCAGGAGGCTCAGTTCGAGATGGGTATGTCCGTTCACCAGAGCCGGCAACAAGGCCCCGGGACCGTGATCGACGACGGGAAATCGCCCGGGAATTCGGCCCTGCCCCACCTCCTGCACGTCTCCGCCGGCGGTCAGGAGATATCCGTCCCGCAAAACCGTATTCGGGGCCACGATGACCCATCCGGCCCGGTGAATCTGAACCCCGGTATCGGCTCTCCTCAGGCGTGTCACAGAGAAACCTCCCTGAGGTGGTTGTAGAAACAGTCTCTCTGCACAGCCCGGAAACCCGCGTTTTGAATCAGCCGCACCATTTCCGATTGGGGCAGGCGAAAGGTCACCCCGGCGGCGGCCACCACATTCTCCTCGATCATGGTGCTGCCCAGATCATCGGCCCCGAAGGCCAGGGCCACTTGAGCGATCTTGTCTCCCTGGGTCACCCAGGAGGCCTGAAGGTGGCCCACATTGTCCAGCACGATGCGGGAAAGGGCCAGCACCCGCAGGTATTCGGCGGCGGTCCGTTTGACCGCCGGAATTCGGGTGTTGTCCGGCTGAAAGGTCCAGGGAATGAATGCGGTGAACCCGCCGGTTTCGTCCTGAAGCGCCCGAATCCGCATCAGGTGCTCGATAATATCTTCGGGCTGTTCCACATGACCGAACATCATGGTGGCGCTGCTTCGAAGCCCCAGACGGTGGGCGGTGCGCATCACCTCCAGCCATTCTTCGGCCGTGGCCTTGTTCGGAGACACCTGTTGGCGGATCGCATCCACCAGAATCTCAGCCCCCCCGCCGGGGATGGAGTTGAGCCCCGCGTCGATGAGCGCCCTCAGGGTCTCTTCCGTCTTCAGATTCTCTTTTCGGGCCAGGAAGGCGATCTCCGGAGGGGAAAATCCGTGAACGTGGATATCGAAATGCTGGTGAATGAATTCCAGCAGACCGGTGTAGTAGTCGAGCCCGAGTTCCGGATGGATGCCGCCCTGAAGCAGAATCTGGGTCCCTCCGAGATCGATGGTCTCCTGGATTTTCTGATGAAGGTCCGCCTCGGAGATGACATACCCGTCCGAATGATTCACTCCGCGGAAAAAGGCGCAGAACCGGCACCCGGACATGCAGATATTGGTGTAGTTGATGTTGCGGTCCACCACGAAGGTGACCGCCGGTTCGGGGTTCAGGGCCCGGCGCTTGGCGTTCGCCAGTTCTCCCAAGGTCAGCAGATCGGCTTTTTGAAGCAGGATCAGGGCCTCGGTCCGATCGAGCCGCCCCCCCCCGGCGGCCTTGTCCAGAACCCGATTCAGATCATGCATGGGCGGGTATGCCCTCCCCTTTCCCCTCGTTCACCGACCGGTAAAAGGAGTCCCGCTCCACCGGACGGAATCCGGCGGCCCGAATCATCCGCTCCATCTCTTCCCGGGCCAGGCCCTTGGGGGATCGGGCCCCGGCCATGTGGGTGATCTTCTCCTCCACGATGGTGCCGTCGAGATCGTCGGCCCCGAAGGAGAGGGCCACCTGGGCCAGCTTTTCGCCGATCATCACCCAATAGGCCTTGATATGGTCGAAATTGTCGAGCATCAGGCGGGCCACGGCCACCGTCTTCAGATCGTCGAAACCGGTGGTGCCGGGCAGATGGGACAGCTGCGTATTTCCGGGATGAAAAGCCAGGGGGATAAACGCCGAGAACCCGCCGGTTTCATCCTGAAGTTCACGCAGCCGAATCAGATGCCGGACCCTCTCCTCAAGGGTTTCGATGTGGCCGTAGAGCAGGGTGGCGTTGGCGGTGAGCCCGGACCGGTGCAGGGCCGCCATCACTTCCAGCCAGCGTTCACCGCCGATTTTCCGGGGAAACAGGGCCTCTCGAATCCGGTCGTCCAGCACCTCGGCTCCGCCGCCGGGGATCATCTCAAGCCCCGCGTCTTTCAGGGCCGCGACGGTGTCTTCCAGGGACAGCCCCGAAATCCCGGCCAGGTGGTCGATCTCCACCGCGGTAAAGGCTTTGATCGCGGCTTCGGGCCGGATCTCCTTGACGGTGCGAAGCAGGTCCAGGTAATAGTCGAAAGGCAGGGCGGGATTCAGACCGCCCACGATGTGAAGCTCGCGAACGGGTTCGTCGATCCGCTCCAGAAGCCTTTCCCGAACATCCGCCAGAGACAGGGTGAAGGCGCCTTCTTCGGCCCGGTCCCGGGCGTAGGCACAGAAACGGCAGCGATTCAGGCAGATATTGGTATAATTGAGGTGCTGGTTGTACACGTAAAAGGCGGTTTCCCCATGCCGGCGGCGCCGCACCGTATCCGCCAGCCGCCCGAGCCCCGTCAGATCGGTGCTTTGGTAGAGCGCCAGCCCGTCTTCGAAGCCGAGACGCTTCCCGGCGGTGACTTTTTCATAGATTTTGTGAAAATTGTCGTCTATAAATAGAGTGTCCATTCATGCTCCGATGACCGCTGAATTCGCCATTTTGAAAAAAATGACCAGGTGGTCACAAGAGTAAACAAAAGTGTTTTTCAAGGCAAGTCTTTTTTCCCGTGAATCGGGCGGGAGGTCCTTCCGATGCCTTATTGCAACGGCGGTTCACGATATTTTTTCAATAGGAGGTGCTTATATGAAACCAAAGACCCACCGGAGAAGAATTCGTGTCAATGCTCTGTTCATCGCTCTGATCACGGGAGCGATGATCGGCCTGGTGATCGGCGGCGCCGACGCATTCGCCCGGACGGACGACGCATCGGATACCCCGGGCATTTCGGATGAAACATATTCGACCGCGGAATCGGAGTCCATTGAGGGCATCCGAACCGAAGAAGGTGCTCTGGGCCTCGATCCGGACCAGGTCTATGAAGTACCGGGCGAAGAATACGAAAATATTGAGGAAGACTACGAAGAAGAAATCCTCGATGAAGATTATTATGAAGAAAATGAGGGGGCCGACGAAGAAATCCCCCTGGAGGAGATCGATCCGGATGAACTGGAAAGCCCCATTGAAGAGGAGGAATACGAATTCGAGGAATATGATGTAGAAGAAATGGAAAGCCCGGAAGAAGACAACACCATCGGCACCGAATTTGAAGAAATCGATCCGGGTGAACTGGAAACCGAAGAGGAAGAAGACAACACCATTGGCACCCGATTTGAAGAGATCGACCCGGGTGAACTGGAAAGCGCACCAGAAGGGGTAACCGCCCAATAGAGGAAGCGGAAGAATACAGCTGTTTTTTAAACCCGGAAAAAAAGCCGGAAAAAAAGGAGGTATGACACGCATGAAGGAGATGGGAAATGAACTGAAACAGATCGGGTATGGATCGCTCCTGGTCCTTGCGCTCACCCTGGCCGCATGGATGCCGGTTTCGCAGGTCGAGGCTCAGCAGACTCAACCCACGGAGACCGAAACCTCCGAACCGCAAACCTTGGAACCGATGGCCGAGGAAACGGCTGGGCAGATGAGCGAAGAGCCGGCGCCGGAAATGGAGGCGGCCGAAGCGGCGTCTGAATCCGAAAAGATAGACATGGACCAGCCACTGCCGACGGAAGAAGATACCGGCATGACGCCCCCGGAAACGGCGGAAGCGATGGAAAATGCAGGTGCCCTTACCGCGGAACCGCCGGAGGAAGCCCCCGATACCGCCACCCTCAAGGTCGGCGCCGGCAATGTGCGCCTGCAACCCTCGCTGGAGGCCGGCATACTGACCCAGCTGGAGATGGGGGATACGGTGAAGGTCCTCGATGCTCAGGAAGACTGGTACCGGATTCAACTGCCGGACGGGGATACCGGATGGGCCCACCGGAGTCTGTTTCTGACGACCGGGGTGGTGCTGACCCTCACCGTCGACAAAGGCAATGTGCGGACCGAACCGACCACCCGGGCCGAGGTCAAGAGCCAGCTGAACAAGGGGGATACGGTCAAGGTGCTCAACTCCATCGAGGAGTGGTACCAGGTGCAACTCCCGGACGGAGAGACCGGCTGGATGCACAGCCAGTTGTTCA